>NZ_JBFTQB010000333.1:0-6336 GCF_056398785.1 Paenibacillus sp. 01T422
GTGTTGTCCCCCGGGCAATCATATGGGTCTGGCGATTATCGCCGCTCTCCCGAACGTTGTACAAATAAAGAGATAAGTAGAAATCCCCTTTATCGACAGGCGAAGCAAGCCCAATCATTTCTGGCTGCGGAATGGGATCTGGTGTCATATTTTCTCTAAGCAGCTTCACTAAAGATGCGCTTACATCGGCAATTACTGAATAATCACCAATAGGAATCACTTCCTGCCTCAAAATACCTATGTAATGTGTTGAAATGGTAGGGAATATGTCACATTGTGTACCTTTTTCTATTATAATTGCAAAACGCAAGACTGACTATAGAAAGTTATATTAATTTCTAATATTCTTCCCACTCCTGTCTAGCCAAAATTTTACCTGACTTTTGCAGCTCATGGCGAATGGATTTAATAATATGCTGCATCCGGATCGGCTCGCCCGCTTCTGCGGCAAGAAAGGCGGAGGAGAGCACGACATTTTTAATGTTTCCGCCGGCAATTTCATACCGCTGTGCCAAATATCGGAAATCGACATCATCGCTGAGAGGCGCTGCAGGGGGAAACATGGATTGCCAGATTTTCTCGCGATACTCGCTATCGGGGAAAGGAAATTTAATGACGTAATTGATACGGCGCAAGAACGCTTCATCAATATTATTTAGTAGATTCGTAGCCAGCACCGTGATGCCTTGATACTCTTCCATCTTCTGCAAAAGATAGGCGGTTTCAATGTTGGCATACTTATCATGCGAATCTTTCACTTCCGACCGTTTGCCGAAAAGAGCATCGGTTTCATCGAAGAACAGCACTGCATTACTAAGCTGTGCCTCTTCGAAAATCTCGTGAAGATTTTTCTCCGTCTCGCCGATATATTTGCTAATCACCTGCGACAAGTCGACCTTGTAAAGCTCAAGCTGCAAGTCGCCGGCCACCACCTGTGCAGACATCGTCTTCCCTGTGCCCGGYGGTCCAGCGAACAGCATGCTGAGCCCCTTGCCGTAGGCCAGCTTCTTCTCGAACCCCCAGTCGTTGTACACGACGCCACGGTATTTGACTTGATTGCACGCATTGCGGAGCTGATCCTTCTGCTCAGGGGCGAGAATGATATCCGCCCACTGATAGCGAGGCTCAATGCGCGTCGCTTTGCGCTCCAGCTTGTGCTGCACCTGCTGGTAGCACGCCTTGTAGAGCGCATCGGTGCGCAGCGCAGCCGAATTGGCTTCCGCCTGCGGCTCACGCTGCCAGGCGGAGTATCCGCGCGCAAGCGTCAGCGCGCGGTGAATTTGCCCCGGGGTGAAGCGGAATTTCCCGCTCATCACCCGGGCATCCACGCCCGTGCTCACGCCAAGCTCGCGCGCGAATACTGTCCAAAGGCGCTCGCGCCCGCCTTCGTCCGGCACTTGCAGTTCATGCTCAAGGAGCAGCCGCTCCTTGGGCTTCCAGTTCATCCGGCTATATTTGCCGGCTAACAGAAAGATCATGCCGCCGTAGCCGTCAAGCAGCTCATGAAACCGACCGAGCCGCTGCTGCGCCGCAAGATCCGGCTCTTCGGGGTAGAGCTCTTCCAGCCGTGTGAAGCACAGCACGGCTTGGTGCAGAATCGCCTCGCGCACGATGGCGCTCACCTGCTCCTCAAAGCTTGTGGCATGCAGCAGCACATCCGCCAGATTAGCAATCAGCAGCGGCTTAGAGAAATGGCTGCTGAAGTGCTTGACCTGCAGCTTCTTGCCTGCGCCCGCATTCCCCCATAGGTGGAATGCGAGCCGTTTGCGCTCAGCTGCAGGGGCTTGCTGCTCCTCGCTGATGAAGCCACGCAGCCGCTGCTGAAAATCCTCTTGGACGAGCAAGGGGGCGAGTTCGTCGTCTGGGTACACCATCTCGACCGCTGGCTTCAGCTTCGGGTCGACTTCCCCGGAATCGAGCAGGAACGCTACGATTCGTTTGTCCAGCAGCAGCGGCTTGGATAACAGTGACTGGCCTCTGATATCATGCTCCTCACGCTGCAGCATGTATCGCGCCAGTCGGCCCTCGGGAGCAACGAACGTTGTTCGCGCTGCCCTCATGTCCTCCGGGTTGCTGCACGCAACTTGCAGCGCCAAAGAGATATTAGGCGTTTTGCTGGTTAAATCGTCTTGCAAGAAGCCGAAAATACGCTCATATTTGCGGTCTAATTCCACGGCTAGACCCAGCATGACGAACCGCTCCTCGATCGCGGACAACCCAAATACGGAGGCTGCATACGACAATGGCAGAAATACGCCTTTGTTGCGGCTTTCTTCGATCCGCCCGGCAATGTAGGCTTCCATCTCTTGGATGTCCTCCAAGAGAGCCAGTTCCTCCTCCTGGTGTTCTTCCTCTACCTCTTGTTCGCCGATAAGACGAATGAATTCGTCTTCGGACACAAACATCCCGCGAAACGAATCTGTTTGCGGGTCGGGGGTAAGCTTCTGCCGACGCTTATAGAGAAGCTCCAGCTTTTTATCCAGCAAAACGAGCTCGTCTTTATAATGTTCCCATGCGTGTATATAACCTTGAGCTGCCATAGCCCTCCTGGTGTTTCTATTTATAATTTTCATCGCTTGCCTAATCGGGTGGTTATTCTTTACAATGGTCTCACAAGGCACGAAAAATATTTCCACTATTTGCTAGCAAGAAAGGAAAGTGGCCTTTTTCTGATGGAACAACTTCCGGAAAATGATCATACTTGGAACCGAAAACTCATCCATCTATTATGGTGGATATTGCTTATCTATGAAGTAGCAGCTATGATCGGTTTTCTCTTTGATATCTATGAACAGCCTACCCAGTGGCTTCATAGCTTCCTGCGATTCCAAGTCATTCCGACTGCCTTGCAGCTTGCCCTCATGGGCGCCGGTTATCTGGCCATTCATTTCCTCAAAAGATACAGTGATTTTATCATGATTATATGGACCATGACCATGGTTTGTATCTATATTATGTGTATCCCTGAGCTGATGAGCTCTTACGAATTAGTTAGCATTCCGATTATTTTATCC
The DNA here is from genome assembly GCF_056398785.1 of Paenibacillus sp. 01T422. NCBI lineage: Bacteria > Bacillati > Bacillota > Bacilli > Caryophanales > Paenibacillaceae > Paenibacillus > Paenibacillus sp. 01T422. The sequence goes on from NZ_JBFTQB010000333.1 coordinate 3,015, forward strand.
TCTGTTTATTTTCAAAAGAAGTATATTATCTTCGCTTATAGTTTAGGCATTGCAAGTTTAACCGCGTTAGTGCTTAGCCAGGTGTACAAAGGTTATCTCATTACACCTTCCGAAATTATCGTTTCACTCACCGTTCTATCTGCTACAGCCCTTGTCTGCTTCGCTATTATGACGAAAGGCCGCATGCTGCATGCGCAGCTTGAAGCCTCCATTGTACGTGAGCAGGATCTGCTCATTCGCAACGTCATGATCGACAGGCTTTCCAAAGTAGATGCGCTTACAGAGTTGTTCAACCATCGCTCTTTCCAGGAGCATACGGACCATCTCATTTCGCATATGCCCTATGATACGCCGCTTGAGCTTGCACTGATGGATATCGATAATTTCAAAAAAATCAATGACACTTACGGCCACTGGGTTGGGGACGTTGTGCTCAAAACGATTGGCGGACTGCTCAAGGATGTGCTGGGGCCTGACGATATGTCTTTCCGATATGGCGGTGAGGAATTTGCCGTGCTGTTTGTAGGCAAGACCCACGAGGAAGTGCTGGCGGTGTGTGAAACCTTCATGCAGATTATCCGTGAAACGGATATCCCGGAGATGCCGGGGCGACCGTTAACAATGAGTATTGGACTCGCGCCTTATAATCGCAACACGATGAAGAAAGCCTGGTTCCAGCAGGTGGATGAGTGTTTGTATATTGCCAAAAGAAACGGGAAAAATTGCATTCATACGTATTTATCCGAACCATACACAGGGTAGCTGAGGGCGTAAAGCTCTCAGTTTTTTTATATGCTCATACATGATTTTGGTGAAATAGGAAAATAATAACCAAAATCAAATGAGGTGAATAATTGTGTGTCATTCTGTGTCTATTCTTGCTGACGTCAATGACGTCATGAAACAATTCCGTATCGACCGCCTGCTGTCCTATACGGCTAATCGATATGAGGTCGTACCGACTGAGTCGGTTTCTGCTATCATGATCAATCGCAAGGGAGAGCGTCTTCTGGATGAATTCCGTTGGGGGCTTATGCCTTTCTGGGCCAAAGATGCGGTTTGCGGGGAGCGCGATTCAATCTTTACGAACACAGCTTTCGAGCGCATTATCAAAAAACAGCGCTGCATCCTTCCCTGCAGTGGGTTCTATGTCCGTGTAACGGAGGGCAAGGAGACTCAGTGGGTGAAATTCAAAATGCGCAGCGGCACTTTCGGCATCGCGGGCTTATACGATGTCTGGCGGGCGCCAAGCGGTGAGGAGGAGCTTCGCACCTGCATGATGCTGATGACAGAAGCGAATCCGCTAGTCTCTCCTTACCATGGCCACATGCCTGCCATTCTCGATCAAGAGCAAGCCGAAAAATGGTTGGATCCAGAGCTGAAGGATAGCCGCTTGCTCCGCTCCTTCCTTCGCCCCGTCGATGATCTGCTGATGGTGGCAAATGTCTTGTCTTCTCCGGCAGAAAAGCTGGAGACTGGCTCGGACGTCAGCGTATTTGTCTAAAGGAAAGAGGCTGTCCCAGAAGTCAATGACTGAGGGATAGCCTCTTTTGTGTTTTTTGATGGGCGAAATCRGCGGATCATAGTTCCCATCGAAATGCCAAGTGGCTGTTTTTGAAGTAAATAGCGCCTCAGAGTTCCCCTAACATAAGGGTTCTGAGGGTGGTTAGCAAGCAGCTGAACTGTACTGAACTGGCGAGTCCCTTTATTAAGAAGTGACAGGTGGCAGCTCGCCGCCCTCCCCGATCAAGCGCACGCCTTCGGCACATACGCCGTAAGACTCCCAGCGGCAGGTGGCGCACAAGTGGCCAATGTCCTCCGGCTTCACATAGCCGGCTACTTTTGAGCAAATCTCGGACCAACTCAGCTCCATCCCAACTTGCAAGCCAAGTTTGGCTACGATTTCTGCATCGCGATCATAGACGGATCTATTCTCGCAATGCGCCACCTCATCCGTCGGATAGGCTGCGCACAGATCATCAGGACCAAGGACGACACGAATGATCGTGGCCGGCTGCTCTCGCAGCGTCTCGTATACACTCGTCATATTTTCACAGAATTCCTTGGAATATCCCATTCCCCGGTACCCTAACAAACAGAGCAGGTGATGCCCTCTGAGGCCAATCGGCTTCATCATGCTTGGACCTTGGGGATGCGGTACAATCCGTACCCGTCCATTTTTACAATAGGTTCTTTATCTTCAACAAGTCCAACGGTCGTAGAATGCAAAGCAACATCGATCAACCAGCGAGTGAAATCCGCTACCGGCATCGATTCCATCTCTTGAAGGCTATAAAAACCCGCAGCATCCACCTCTACCCCATCAGGTACAGGCTCGCCACTAACATAATCCAATTCAAAAGCTATGTACACATTATGAATGTTTCTAGGTAAATCTCGCACAGCAACCAGTCGGGTGACCTTGGCTGTGATGCCGCATTCCTCCAGCACTTCCCGCTCAATGGTATCTTGGATCAGCTCGTGCTGCTCAATATAGCCGCCCGGATTCGTCCATCTTCCCTTGCCGGGCTCTTGTGCTCTGCGTACAAGTAATATTTTCTCATCCTTGGTTACAAGTGCCCCTACACCAATACTGTAGTTGCCCCAGTGTACAAAGCTGCACGCCGTGCAAGCTCTTCTTACCGTACCATCCACATCGCGCGTCTCCATAGGAGCTCCGCAAGTCATACAAAACTTTGCTTCCATTCGTCTCATCTCCAAATTCGTGTAGTCATCTGTATGTAAGCTTACTGCTTCAGATGGAGGATAGGCAAATCCGATTCCGTTCGTTCTGGGTTCATTGTAACCGCTTTAGGAGATACTATCTGCGCTAGTCTTGTGATATCTCCCAATTGGGCTGATTCAGCTGTGTCAAAAGGCAGAAAAAGAGCCTCCAGCTGGAGGCTCTTGCTGCAATCTACAATTCTACACCAAAAACATAGCCACAACCGTCGTTACTGCGAGGCCGATCAGCACAGGCAGTAGATTCCGCCTCGCCAGCTCGAACGGACTGACACCGCAGATGGCCGCTGCCGGAATGAGCGCCCACGGAATCAAGGTACCGCCGCCGACCCAGATGGCGGCCACTTGCCCGAGCGCGGTCAGCACCGCCGCACCGGAACCGATGGCGGTTGCGAAGAGCTGCGCAATCGAGCCCGCGAGGGAGATGCCGGAGAAGCCAGAGCCGTCGAGGCCGGTAATCGCGCCTACGACGGTGAGCGTCACGGCGCCGACCGCGCCGTTCAGCGGAACGACGCCTGCGAGCGCGACGCCGAGGTCGTTCACGATTCCGTGCGAGCCCTCCGGAAGTATTTTACCGAAC
>NZ_JBFTQB010000334.1:0-6335 GCF_056398785.1 Paenibacillus sp. 01T422
ATGCTATTCAGAGCCAGCAAGTTCTCGTAGCGGTCATCTACCGCCAAGATTTTGACTTGTTGTTCCATTTCAAATCCTTTCCGTGCTTGTACAAGCGCTTGTACGCACCTAGCAATCGTCCTTCTATTTTTTCGTGGCAAAAAGGCAATTCCCTCTTTTTTATTTCAACTCTTTACACACATTTTACATATTGATAATAAAGCCTGCCATTTGGTTTGATAGACTGAGAATAAACTTAAATGACGCAAGGGATGATGGACATGGGTATTCAGTCAGAAGAGCTGCTCCAATTTTACGATATCATTGAAAAAGGTTCCATTTATTCTGTCTATCAGCCTATTGTTTCTATGCAAGATGGTCTAGTAATGGGGTATGAAGCACTAATTCGTGGTCCCAAAGATAGTAATTTCCACTCGCCGCTAGCAATGTTTCAATTTGCCGAGCAGCACGGTGAGTTGTACAAGCTTGAGCAGTTGGCGCGTGAGAAAGCCATTCAGGGGTCCATTTTGGAGCATCCGCAGCAATTGCTTTTTATTAATATTTCTTCGCATGTGCTGTATGATCCTGGGTTTGTTCCGGGGAAAACGCTGGAAATTTTACAGAAATACGGGCTCCGTCCAAACAACGTCGTTTTTGAAATAACAGAAAGAACCTCCATTGAGGATTTCTCCCTAGCCCAAAAAATATTGGCGCATTACCGGAAACAAGGTTATCGGATTGCGATCGATGATGCTGGCGCGGGGTATTCGTCTATGCAGGCAATTGCCGAGCTTCAGCCGGATTTTATCAAGATCGATCGATCTCTCATCCAGGATATCCATATCAACAAAGTAAAAGAGTACATATTGGAAACATTCGTTACTTTTGCACAAAAAATGAACATCTCTTTGATCGCTGAAGGCATTGAACATGTCGATGAACTGACTAAATTGGCAAGGCTTGGCGTGCATTATGCCCAAGGATTTTTGCTGGGAAGACCGCAGCAGCATGCGGCTACGATTCAGGACAGCTTGAAGATGTTGATTTGGCAGCAGCGCAAAGTACAAGGAGGCCATATGACCTGGGCGATTGGCGATCTGAAAACACCTGTGAAAGTGTTCGACAAGAAAGTGCCTATATCGGAAGTGGCGGATTATTTCAAGAAGAATCAAGAATCTGTTGGAGCTGTCATCGTTAGTGAAGAAGTACCAGTCGGCCTAATGATGAGAGATCGTCTGTTCCAGCAGTTGGCGGGACAATATGCGTTTTCTTTATTTTGGAATCGGACGATTGACAGTGTCATGGATGACTCGCCGCTTATCGTGGACGAGTTTATTTCAGTCGAGCAAGTGTCTCAGATGGCGACTTCTCGGTCGATTCATCATTTATATGACCTTGTGATCATTACAAGCAATGGGAAGATGGCAGGGATTGCTTCGATCCGAGCTATTCTAGAGAGCATAACTAATGTTCGGATGGAATCAGCTCGAGTGGCGAATCCACTGACAGGCTTGCCAGGGAATTTGCAAATTAACCGGGAATTGAATAAACGGATTCATGAGAATAAGCCATTCCATGTTGTCTATGCGGATCTGGACTATTTCAAATGGTTCAATGACAGATTCGGTTTTCAAAAAGGGGACCAACTGATTCAGTACACCGCGGATATTATGCAGCAGGCGATTTCGGTTTGCGGGACCCCGCTTGATTTTGTGGGGCATGTGGGAGGCGATGATTTTATCGCGATTTCTTCTACGGACGAGCCTGAGCTTCTGTGCCAGGAAATGATTCGCAGGTTCGAGATGGGCGTGCAGATGTTCTATGAAGATGAGGAATGGGAGTATGTGTGGGACCGGAGCGGCAACAAGGTTAAAAGCGAGGGAGTCACACTGTCGCTATCTTTAGTTGTTTGCAGCTGTGAATCTCCCATTTCACTTGAATATATTTCACATACCGCGGCTATCCTCAAGAAGAAAGCCAAGGCGTATCCAGGCAGCATTTATTATTTCCATAATATAGGGTGAACACGTTTAGAAGGTGTAGATCAACTGTTTAAATGAACGGATGATAACGACCTTCTGTTTACCGATTCGTCGTTCCGAAATTTTCTTCATATTCCCGGGATGTATCCAGATGGCGTCTAGACCGCTGGATGCGGCTCCTACCACGTCATTGCGCCACGAGTTACCAACCATCACACTTTGGCTTGAAGCCGCGTTCATGGTCTTCAGAGCTCTCTCAAATATAGCTGGGTGCGGTTTACGCGGACCGTCCTTCTCCGAGCTAAATAAGCGATCCTCGGTTATCCAGCGGGTCAGCTTCAATTTATCCAAATTACTTTGCAATCTTCTGCGATTTCCGTTACTGATAATAGCAAGCTTATAGTTCTGGGACAAAGCCTCAAGTGTGTCCTCTACGCCAGGAAAAAGCGCAACAAAATAGTCCTCTTGCTCCTCGACCTGTTCAAAAAAAGCTCGAGTAAACGCCGTGCTGACATTCACGGGTAGAGGATTCAGCGCCTTGCGCAAACAAGTATGTCTAAGCTCATCCGGCGATAAGGGACTACGCACAGGAGCTTTGCGGTGCCGGCTCCATTCCATTTTATAACTCTGAAGAACATCCTGGGCAGTGAAGAAAGATTCGTCCGGCTCCCACCTCGCCGTATAGTCATTCATAACCTCAAGGAATGCAGAGTCAAAGCATTGTCTGCGATCCAAAATCGTATTGTTCATATCGAAAAATATAACCTTTTTACGTGTTGGTGAGAAAAAAGGGCTCATTCGGAGAACCTCCTTCTGAAGACCGGAACATCGATTAATGGATTCCTTACATGTTTATGTGCGCTAGCGTTTTTTTATTTTAATTTCGTATGCTATGATGAAGGAAGTATGTCTAAAAACGGGGTGCGAACTTATGGATAAGCTTATTATTATTGATGGTAACTCGATTGCAAACAGAGCTTTCTATGCTTTACCGCTTCTCAGCAATTCTAGTGGATTACACACAAATGCTGTTTATGGTTTTACAACCATGCTGCTCAAATTAATAGAAGAAGAAAAGCCGACGCATTTTCTTGTTGCTTTTGATGCCGGGAAGATTACGTTTCGACATAAAGAATATACCGAATACAAGGGCGGACGGGCCAAAACGCCGTMGGAGCTTTCCGAACAGTTCCCACTGATCAAAGAATTGCTGAAAGCGTTCAAAATTCCGCAGTTTGAGCTATCTGGCTATGAAGCTGACGACATTATCGGTACGCTGACCAAAGCCGCAGACGCCAAGGGTGAGCAAGTGCTTCTCGTTTCCGGAGACAAGGATATGCTGCAGCTTGCTTCTGATCATGTTACTGTTGCGATAACTCGCAAAGGAATTACGGAAGTTGAGCTTTATAACCCTGCTGAAATCAAAGAAAAATATGGTTTAACACCCGCGCAGATTATTGATCTCAAAGGACTTATGGGCGATACGTCGGATAACATTCCGGGTATTCCGGGAGTTGGGGAGAAGACTGCGCTCAAGATGCTCCATGAATTCGGCACTGTTGAAGAAGTGCTTGCGAATACGGCCAGTCTGAAGGGCAAAATGAAGGAAAAAGTCGAGGAGCACGCGAAAGACGCGATCATGAGTAAAGAGCTCGCGACAATCTTCCGTGAAGTGCCCATGGAAACCGAGTGGGATACGTTCCGTTACGACGGTTATGATGGACAAGCCTTGGCTGGCATGTTCCGTAAGCTGGAATTTAAATCCTTGCTGGAGAAAATGGATTTCGGCACGGTGGATTTGGAAGCGGAAGGACAAGTCGTTGAAAGCATGGAAGCGGTTGTTGTTACCGAAGCCAATGTGGGCGAGCTAGTTGGCAAATTAAGCGATAGCGGAGCCATTCATATAGAAGCTGTCGGCGAAAATCCGCATCAAGCTGTCAATGTCGGCGTGGTCTGGTTTACGCATGATGGCGACGTGAATACGTCTTATTATGTACCTATCCAGCTGCTCAAAGGGGAAGCAGGCGAACCGCTGCGCGCATGGTTGGCAGATGATACGAAGAAGAAGCAGCTTTTTGACCTGCATCGCTCGATTCTCGCTTTGGCATGGCAGGGCATCGTGCTCAAAGGCGTGGATTTCGACGCCTTGCTGGCCGCTTACCTGCTCGACCCTACGGAGTCGAATCTTACTTTGAGCGGCTTATCGGCGAAATACAGCCTGCCTGGCCTCAAGGCAGACGAGGACGTGTTCGGCAAAGGCGCGAAATTCCGCCTGCCGGAGCTCTCAGCGCTTAGCGACCACGTGGGACGCAAAGCAATGGCAACCGCGCGCCTGGTGCCGGTGCTGGCGGGAGAGCTGGAGAAGGGCGAGATGCATCAGCTCTTCTACGAGCTGGAACAGCCGCTGGCTAGCGTGCTGGCAGAGATGGAGCTGCGCGGCATCGCCGTGGACGCGGAAGGGCTTAAGGCGCTCGGCATGGAGCTCGTAAATAAGCTGGACACGATTATGTCCAGTATTTACAAGCTCGCCGGCGTGGAGTTCAACATCAACTCGCCGAAGCAACTTGGCGAGATTCTATTCGAGAAGCTGGGGCTGCCAGCTTGGAAGAAGACCAAAACCGGCTACTCGACAGATGCCGAGGTGCTGGAGCGCCTCGCGCCCTACAACGAAGTGGTCGGGCAGATCTTGAACTACCGTCAGCTTGCGAAGCTGCAATCGACGTATGTCGAAGGGCTGCTGAAAGAAGTGCGGCCAGAGACCGGTAAGGTGCATACCTATTACCGGCAGACCATTGCCGCCACAGGACGGCTCAGCAGCCAGTTCCCGAACCTCCAGAACATTCCGATTCGTCTGGAGGAGGGCCGGAAGATCCGCAAAGTGTTCGTGCCATCCGAGCCTGGATGGTACATTCTCGCTGCGGATTACTCGCAGATCGAGCTGCGCGTGCTTGCGCACATCTCGCAGGATGAGAATCTGAAGGAGGCTTTCCTTCAGAATATGGACATCCACACGAAGACGGCGATGGACGTCTTCGGGGTGGAAGAGAGCGCCGTCGACGCGAATATGCGGCGTCAGGCCAAGGCCGTTAACTTCGGGATCGTTTACGGGATCAGCGACTATGGCTTGTCTCAGAACTTAGACATTACTCGCCGGGATGCAGCGCAGTTCATTGAACAGTATTTTGCTGTCTTCCAGGGTGTTCGCAAATATATGGATGATATCGTGAAGGATGCGCGCAGAGACGGCTATGTGACGACTCTGCTGCAGCGCCGTCGGTATTTGCCGGAGATTACTCACTCCAACTTCAATCTGCGTTCCTTCGCTGAGCGTACTGCGATGAACACGCCGATTCAAGGTACGGCGGCTGACATCATTAAGCTTGCTATGGTGCAGATGGACGCTCGCTTGAAGCAAGAGGGCTTGAAGAGCCGCATGCTGCTTCAAGTACACGATGAGCTCGTCTTCGAGGTCCCGGAAGAGGAACTCGAGACGATGCGACGCCTTGTGCCGGAAGTTATGGCAGGGGCATTGAAACTGGACGTGCCGCTGAGTGCGGACGTTGATTATGGCCTTACTTGGTATGACGCCAAGTAAGGAAGGCTGAACTACTACTAAAGAGGTGAACATCCGTGCCTGAACTACCCGAAGTCGAGACGGTCAAGCGCACACTGAACAATCTGATCACCGGTAAAACGATCGAGCAGGTTCAGGTCAGGCTGCCCCGCATCATACAGAAACCTGATGATATTCAGATGTTTGAAGTGCTGCTGCAAGGTCAGCAGATTGAAACGATTGAGCGCAGAGGCAAGTTTTTGCGATTTGTTTTGACGGATTACGTCATGGTCTCACATCTGCGGATGGAAGGCCGCTATGGTGTATACAGCAGTGAAGATCCACTGGAGTCTCACACGCATGTGCTGTTTCGGTTTACCGATGGCAGCGAGCTGCGGTACAAGGATGTGCGGCAATTTGGCACGATGCATCTATTCCCTAGAGGGGAAGAGCTTACGCAGCCTCCGCTGCACAAACTTGGTTTGGAGCCACTGGATGAGGCTTTCACATTCGAGGCTTTCCGGGACCGGATAGCCCACAAAAAGACGAAGATTAAGCCGCTGCTGCTGAATCAAGAATATATTGTGGGTATCGGTAATATTTATGTAGACGAGTCCCTTTTCTTAGCAGGTATTCACCCGGAACGCGAGGCGTCGTCGCTCAGCAAGAAGGAGCTCATGTTGCTGCATGAGGCGATTATTCGTACGCTAAGTGAATCCGTTGAAGTGGGAGGATCTTCGATCAAATCGTATGTCAACGGTCAAGGTGAGATCGGCTTATTCCAGCATCAGCTGAACATTTATGGCAGACAGTCACAGAGC
>NZ_JBFTQB010000335.1:0-6293 GCF_056398785.1 Paenibacillus sp. 01T422
ATCCTGCTACAAGCAGTATAGCTTTCTACGAGGACCCGGACCCCAGAAATGACTACAGTCAAGATATTCCATGGTATTTGTTGTGGCTAAATTTAATTGTAGGAATAATTGTACGTATTGTTGTTAAAATCATTGCCGACAGTATTGCTCAAACACTGCAGAGTGGCAGCCAAAGCTTTGCTACTTCGCCGCCTCCTTTTATTGACTGGACGGGAGTAAATAATGCGATGCAGGTCACGGATGCAGGTCTTGATAACTGCTACTATCTTAAAGGAAATATTTAATAACTATAAGACCAATAACGAAAGAAGGTAGATTATGGTTAACACAACTGTGTTAAGTTCCAGAAGTATGCCAATCAGCTTTACGCTGCCGCATTTGAACGAAAAACTGAGAATTGAGCAGGGCATTAATGACGTATCAATGCTGTTAAGCAGTGACAAAAGCGTAAGTACTGTGGTTGCAGACACACTTGGTTGGGACACCGTATATGCAATCCGAGTACCTGATATTAATAATGCTATTGTGGCAAAGAAGGCTTCGCCGAAGACATTTACGCAAACCACGACAGACCCTGATTATGGAATTGAAGTTTCAATTGACGGGGAATTCGGCGACTGGGCTATCAGTAGAGGCGGTGATGGGCAAAACTTACATATGAAAATACCTATTACCAAAGGTACCTACACAACACCAAATAAAACATATTCATTAAACAATTGTAACGCAGTTATTAATATAAAGCTTGCCTATTTCCCGAATCAGATACCTCAATCAGTATCAGAAGTAGGCTCAAAGCATGATCTCAAGCTTAAAACAGATCACACAGACGAAGAACCAATCGTTTTCCTAGTATCTTTTCAATTCCCTCATGGTGCTGATAAGCCTGCAAGTGATGCATTACTGCAAGGAGCATTCAGGGATTGGTTTAATGTTAACATTAAGAAGTTTGAGCATATTTTTTCAACTGTAAATATTAACCTGCATACTGAAGATATTAAATGGTTAAAGCCAACCTATACCAGCTATGCATATAGTGATAATCCGGATCCTGACGAAAGCTTTTTCGCTGTACTTTGTATGACAGACGGACGCTCGGGAAAAGGTCTTACACATGCCTTATCCCCCTCAGCTATCGCACCCGACAGCAGAGCGAGCTTCCTGATAAGTAGAAGCCTGTTTCTAGAAAAATCAATGCTTCCTGGAGTTCCTACAGTATTTGTTGATTCATCAGTTGATAACTTCCAATTGATCAATGGAAAGACTGAAATTAGTAATAAAGACGGTGTAATACTAAAAATAAAACCAATAAAATATGGGGCCATATATTATACTCCTTATGCAGAAAGCTTTAATATATCAGTAAATGAGCACGAGATTATTACAAAGATCAAAGCTCGCATTGTATTTTCACCAGGTATAGAAGCAGTAGTAAGTACGACAACTTATCAAACCATTGAATTGGTTAATAAGCCGGATGGGACTCAGACTATAGGCTTTAAGGCATCGAGGCCTACAGAAAGTATGCATACAATAGAAACAGCTACTTGGGTAATCGTAACCACAGTAATAGTTGGTTTAATTGCAACTGTATACGCTTCTCTTGTTGGATATGTAGTGGGTGATCTTACTATAAAACTTATAGTTTGTACGATAGCTATTTTCGTAGGCGTATTGATAACATTGCTGCTCAGTGTCGTCCTGCAAACTATTGCAAAGGGGGTCGCTGAAAGTATGCCTTCCATAAATCCTATGATCCAAGCAGCAACTGGCCCTATCGTTTGGCCTACTGCCAAAACAGAGTYCAAATTGACTTCCGCACAGCTCAATGGTGCTCTTCAATTTGGCGGAGATCCTGGCTTCGCGCTGTAAGCTTGCCACATCGTATATAAAAGAAAGAAGGATGAAAGATGTCAAACGAGAACGAGTTGTTATTACATCCTATCAATATGCCGGTAACCTTTCATATGCCGCATATAAATGAAATGCTAATATCAAAATATAAAGTAGCAAATACAGTCAAAACAGCAAATGATGATACTCCTATGAGTGTGATCCCTGCAAACACAGCAGGCTGGGATATGGTTCATCTTACACGCATTTCTGAATTGAATAAAAGAATTCAAGAAAACCGCACTTCACCAGCTCATTTCAAGTGCAGCTTTGACGATGATGATACTGCACTTTCCGCAACAATTAATGGAAGCTTTGGTACATGGCAAATAGAAAGGGGCGGCTATGGCAGTTTTGTGAATATGACAATACCTATCGCCCAAGGCGAGATTATTATTAATGGTAAATCAATAGCTATTGATAGCTTATCGGTTCGTGCACAAGTAGATTTGGAAAAATTATCACAAGAAAATGTTTCACAGGATATAAAAGTTATTTCTATTCAGTCACCGGAAAATTGTGGTGTAAATGAAACTGTAAGAAGTATACTGTTCCACACCATTGAAATCTGGCTAAAAAATAATAATTCTGAGTTTTCCAATATTCTGGCTATAAAAAATATAGGACTTTTGTCTTCTGAAGAATGGCTCAAGCCAACCTCTACAACCTGTGTTTATAAGGAAGGAGAGGATGACAGCACCAGTTATTTAGGTTTATTGTGCATGACCGAAAATAAATCTTCCGATGGCCTGAATCACAGAATACCCATAACCGAAATTCCGGAAAACAAAAAATCTTTACTCATGCTTGGAGAGCATCAAATATTGGAGAAGGCATATTTACCTAAATTAGCAAACAGGTTTGGCAATCATTCAATAAATGATACTTCATTCAATCCGAAGGTGGCATTACTTGACTCAAAAATAGTAGCAAATGAAGTACAGACACTTGTAAGAATCAATGTTAATATACGGGAAAATATTGATGTTGATATAGAYATAACTACTTATGAAGCTCTCTCTTTTGACACTGATCCTACTAAACAACAGATAAGTTTCATAGAAAGCAGGGATCCTGAAATCTCTTACGGCATCAATGCTGCCGCCGGGACTAGTATTGCAGATCAAGATGTTGATCACATTACAGCTATTGTGGACACAGTCATCCAAAAGTATATGGAGGAAGGATAATCAAGAAGCAGAATAAAAATAAACGCTGACGACCCGCGAAATGGAGATGCTGTACGCATTGGATTACTAGAGTAGGCATTCGGAAGAAATAGAACATAAGCCAACAATTGGAGAGGGTAGATGCTCTATTATTGGCTTATTTTTTTGCGTGGAACTAACTTTCGTTAGTACTGTTGTGTTACGCCTCGGATTTATACTTAATCTTCAGATGTACTATTTTGTAATTGTGCGGTTGAAATTAATGAGGAGGTTGAAGGGAATATGTTACGAAGGCGGTTGTTGGAAGCTAAGAAGTTTATGATTTCTTTACTTGTAATATGTTTGGTTTCGCTTGGTACATGGTCAGTAGGTCATATTCGGGAAGCGCAAGCTCTATCATTCGAAGGTTTTGATTATTCTCTAGATGGATCATCATTTGCACATATTGTGAATTATTCCGGATTCAATAAAGAGATTACGATTCCTGCTGAAATAGATGGGCATGTTGTCATCGGAATAGGTCTTCAAGCATTTTATCAAGAATATTTAACAAGTGTGACGATTCCAGAAAGTGTAACAAGTATAGGTGATTATGCATTTGCTGGTAACCTATTAACGAGTGTGACGATCCCGAACAGTGTAAAGACTATAGGAGCATTTGCATTTTTTGAAAACAGACTTACGAGTGTGACGATTCCAGAGGGTGTAACGAGCATAGAGGAAAGCGCATTTCAGTACAACCAGTTAACGAGTGTGACGATTCCAGAGGGCGTGACGAGCATTGAGGAAAGAGCATTTCAGTACAACAAATTAGCGAGTGTAACGATTCCGAACAGTGTAACGAGTATAGGCGATCGTGCATTTGAGTATAACCCATTAACGAGCGTGACGATTCCGAACAATGTAACGAGTATAGGCTATGAAGCATTTTCGAATTGCAAATTAGCGAGTGTGACGATCCCGAACAGTGTAACGAGTATAGGGGCAAATGCGTTTAGTCATAACGAATTAGCGAGTGTGACGATTCCGGAGCGTGTTAAGAGCATAGAGGATAATGTATTTTCGTATAATCAATTAACGAGTGTGACAATTCCGAAAGGTGTGACGAGTATAGGCGAAAATGCATTTAGTCATAACCAATTAACGAGTGTGGCAATTCCGAACGGCGTGACGAGTATAGGAAAATATGCATTTCAATATAACCTATTAAAGAGTGTGACAATTCCGGTTGGTGTAACAAGTATAGGAGAATATGCATTTCAGAATAACCAATTGACGAGTGCGACGATTCCGGTTGGTGTAACGAGTATAGGAGAATATGCATTTCAATATAACCAATTAAAGAGTGTGACAATTCCGGTTGGTGTAACAAGTATAGGAGAATATGCATTTCAATATAACCAATTGACGAGTGCGACGATTCCAGTTGGTGTAACGAGTATAGGCAATCATGCCTTTTCTTTTAACCGATTAACGAGTGTGACGATTCCGAATAGCGTGACGAATATAGGGAAATTTTCATTTCATCATAACCAATTAACGAATGTGTCGATTCCGAAGAATGTAACGAGCATAGGAGAATATGCATTTAGTACGAACCTATTAACAAGTATTATTGTTGAAGGGGATTCAACCACAATAGGAGATACAGCGTTCGGTGGTAATCCAAACAGTACGATAATAGCGTTTGATCCTTCCCCCGCGAAGGACAATGCGAATAATTTTGGGTATCCATACCTCAATATTTTGTCTGCGGGAGTCAGCTATTCTCCTAACGGTGAATCCGTGGGTAAGCAATCGATGTCAACAAAGGTAACGGTAGCTATTCCTGATTCCATACCATCAGCCCATACGTATTACCAATGGTCATCAACGGAAACGGTACCAGAAGGGCCGAACGCAGGATGGGTAGCGTTCACGAGCGAGGATTCCATTACTACGCCTCCTGCTGCAGGTACGTGGTATCTGTACGTTCGAGTAGACGATCAGAATGAGAATCATAAAGTCGGTTATTCCCATTCCAAAGCGTTTAAAGTTACTGGTGCCTTGCTGCTGAGCGCACCGACGAATGTAATTGCGACCGCAGGTAATGGAACGGCGACGATTAGCTTCAATGCCCCGGAGAGTGATGGCGGTAGCGCGATCACGGGCTATACGGTTACGTCCAATCCGGGGGGATTCACAGGAACCTCTGCAACTGCGAGTCCGATCACAGTCACGGGACTGACGAATGGAACGGCGTATACGTTCACGGTAGTCGCGAAGRATGGTGCAGGCGATTCGGCGGCATCAGCAGCATCGGCTAGCGTCACACCCAATACGAAGGTAGTGCCAGGCGCGCCGACGAATGTAAAAGCGATCGCAGGTAAAGAAGCAGCAACGGTTAGCTTCAATGCCCCAGTGAGCGATGGCGGCAGCGCGATCACGGGCTATACGGTTACGTCCAAACCGGGAGGATTCACAGGAACCTCTACAACGGCGAGTCCGATCATAGTCAGAGGACTGGAGTTTGGAACGGCATATACGTTCACGGTAGTTGCGACGAATGCTGTAGGCGATTCGGCGGCATCAGTAGCATCGGCCAGCGTGACAGCCAATTCGAAGACACGGCCAAGCGCGCCATGGGATGTAAGAGCGACCGCAGGTAAAGGAAAGGCGACGGTTAGCTTCGAAGTCCCAGAAGATGATGGCGGGAGTGCGATCACGGGCTATACGGTTACGTCCAATCCGGGGGGATTCACAGGGACCTCTGTAACTGCGGGTCCGATCACAGTCACGGGACTGACGAATGGAACGGCGTATACGTTCACGGTAGTCGCGAAGAATGCGATAGGAACCTCGGAGGCATCGTTCCCATCAGAACGTGTGATCCCTAGCGCAAATGAGGATTATACGTATGAATTAAATGCGATGCTAATGGCGACGATTACAGGTTATCGCGGAGTGGATAAAGTGGTTAATATCCCTGCTGAATTAGATGGGCATCCTGTAGTCGCATTAGGCCGGCAAGTATTTATGGGTAAAGATATATCGAAGGTCACGATTCCGGTGGGTGTAACGAGCATAGGGCAATTTGCATTTTATAACTCCCAATTAACGAGTGTGACAATTCCGGTGGGTGTAACGAGTATAGAGCAATTTGCATTTTATGGCACCCAATTAACGGATGTAACGATTCCGGGGAGTGTAACGAGTATAGGGAAACTTGCATTTGCTAACTCCCAATTAACG
>NZ_JBFTQB010000336.1:0-6293 GCF_056398785.1 Paenibacillus sp. 01T422
GAAGAAAGTAAGGGCTTATGATTTTAAGAGAGCTGTGCGCTTCTCCAAGGATCATATTCGAAGTTTGACTCGAATTCACGAAAACTTTGCGCGGTTCTTAACAACTTATTTCTCAGCACAGCTTCGTACGTTTGTACAAATTAGTGTGGTTCAGGTTGAACAGTTGCCTTACGATGAATTTATTCGTTCGATCCCGAAAATGACCATTTTGAACATCTTTGAAGCGGAGCCTTTAGAGGGTCGGATGGTGCTTGAGGTTCATCCCAACGTTGCATTTGCTATGTTAGACCRTTTGTTAGGCGGTGCGGGTACAACTCCTACGAAGATTAATGCTTTAACTGAGATCGAAACGATTGTCATGGAACGTATTTTTAGCCGGGCTTTCGACAGCCTGCAAGAGGCATGGAAAACAGTTATTGATATTCAGCCTAGATTAGAGGCACTTGAAACTAATCCACAGTTTATGCAGATTGTTTCTCCCAATGAAACAATCGCACTGATCTCATTGAGCACCAAAATAGGTGATACGACAGGGATGATTAATCTATGCATTCCGCATGTGGTCATTGAACCAATCATGCCTCGACTTTCCGTACATCATTGGTTTGTTTCACAGAAGAAGACGAGAGCACCTGAAGAAGTGGAAGCACTTCAATCCCGCTTGGAAAAAACCAAGCTACCCCTCATTGCAGAATTGGGTTCGTCCGAAATTTCAATTCGAGATTTCCTAGGCTTAACGGTCGGCGATGTTATCCCGCTGCAAAAATCCGTCGAAGAATCGCTTCAAGTCAAAGTGGGCGAGAAGCTGAAATATCTCGGTAGCCCTGGTACCTTAAAAGGAAAGATGGCTGTACAAATTACAGATATCGTAAATGAAGGAGAAGAAGATTATGACGAATAATAGAGATTATTTGTCCCAGGAAGAGATCGATGCTCTGTTGAGACAGTCTTCGGACGATAGTTCAGCCACTTCTTTTCATGGGTCTCCTCAAGTTGAAGATTTTTTATCTTCATTAGAACAAGACGCACTGGGTGAAATTGGTAATATCACGTTTGGCAGTGCAGCTACAGCTCTTTCTACCTTGCTTGGTAAAAAAGTCGACATCACGACTCCCAAGGTATCGATTATCAGTAAAGATGAATTGCAAGAACAATTTCCAAAACCTCATGTAGCTGTACATGTCAACTATGTGGATGGCTTCGATGGCATCAATCTGTTAGTGATCAAGACGCGCGATGCCCAAGTCATCGCTGACTTAATGATGGGTGGAGATGGCACTGGTGGAGATGAGCATCTTAGCGAAATCCACATTAGTGCTGTACAAGAAGCGATGAATCAAATGATGGGATCCTCGGCAACATCGATGTCTACCATATTTAATCGATTTGTCAATATCTCACCTCCAGGAATCGACATATTAAATTTGTCGAAAGGAGAAGGAAAACTACCCGACGAGGACGTATTTATAAAGATATCGTTCCGACTAATCATTGGCGACCTTATTGATTCTAATATCATGCAATTACTACCTGTTCCTTTCGCCAAAGAAATGGTATCTATCCTCATGGGTGGCGATTCCGATTCTTCGATGGAAGCTGCACCTGCTGCACAAGCGCCGGCGCCTTCACCAACGCCTATGCAGGAAGTACATACACCGCCCCCTGCAGCTGCTCAACCTGTGTATGAGCAACCAATGTATCAACAACAGCAGCCTGTGTATGAACAACCTATGTACCAACAGCCTATGCAACCACCAATGCAGCCGCCAATGCAACCGCCAATGGGGCAGCCGATGTATCCACCGCAGCAACCCATGTACCAGCAGCCACCTGCTGCATACGGTGGGATGCCTAATCGCAATGTCAATGTCCAACCTGTGCAGTTTGGAAATTTACAATCGGGTGCATTAGGGCATACGGATGATACGAACCTGAATTTACTACTGGATATACCACTTAAGGTAACTGTAGAATTAGGCAGAACACACAAGGTGATTAAAGACATCTTGGAACTCTCCCAGGGATCGATTATCGAATTGGATAAGCTAGCAGGTGAACCGGTAGACATCTTAGTTAACAATAAGCTGATTGCCAAAGGCGAAGTCGTTGTCATCGATGAAAACTTCGGAGTTCGTGTAACCGACATTGTTAACCAGTGGGAACGAATTCAAAAGTTACAATAATTTAATTTTAGGGGGACTTTATTCATGGCTAACCGTATTCTAATTGTTGATGATGCTGCATTTATGAGAATGATGATTCGTGATATTTTGACAAAAAATGGTTACGAGGTTTGTGGAGAAGCGAATGATGGAGCACAAGCTATCGAAAAATACAAAGAGTTGAAACCGGATCTGATTACAATGGATATCACAATGCCTGAGATGGATGGTATTCAAGCTTTGAAAGAAATTAAAAAGATTGAACCTAGCGCTAAAGTGATCATGTGTTCGGCGATGGGACAACAAGCAATGGTAATTGATGCAATTCAAGCTGGTGCTAAGGACTTTATCGTTAAGCCTTTCCAAGCAGACCGTGTTATTGAAGCTATTAAAAAGACTCTAGGTTAAGCCGTCTTCGTTCGGTCGAGTCTTACATACACCGAAAGGAATGTGGATATGAGAAGACTCCGCTCGAAAAGACTGCTAACAGGAATACTTAGTTTAACCGCAATGTTGTATACAAGGTCCGTCGGTTTTGCTGAAACAGAACCCGGGCAAGGACTTCCAACAGCGGATTATCCGAGTACCGATCCAACGGGGACGTTTGGTATGATTTTCAAGGTCATATTTTTCTTGATATTAATTATTCTCCTTTTCTATGTTCTGATTAGGTACGTAGCGAAGAAAAATAAAGGAACAATGTTCGGGAACTCAATTCGATCTATAGGTGGAGTTCCCCTAGGCCAAAACAAATCCATTCAAATCGTTAAAATTGGACATTCGCTCTTCGTGGTTGGCGTCGGAGATAACATTCAGCTACTGGATAAAATCAATGACGCCGATGAAGTAGCATACATCACTGAACTTTTGATTTCTTCTCAGGATGATCGAATGGGATTCGGAACTGTTAGCAAGTGGATCAGTAAACTGCCAATTAGAAAAAAAGACATCGAAGAAGAAGTAGAAATTACCTCAACGTTTCAGCAAGTATTTCATGATAAGCTGCAGCGTGTAACTAATCGTAATCGAAATGTAGAAGAATGGCTTTCTGATCAAAAACAAAAAGATCGGTTGAATGATGAATGAAACGAAATAAAATAGTTTTTACACTTCTCATTGTGTTGGTTTCTGTGTTTCTACTTTCTTTGACAGCATCAGCTGCGGAGACCGATCCTAACAATCCAATTCCAGGCTTGAACGTAAACATTGGGACTGGAGGGACTGCCGGAGGGTCTTCCAACACAGTAACGTTATTGCTGCTGTTAACCGTTTTGAGTCTTGCGCCATCTTTTCTTATTCTAATGACTAGTTTTACACGAATTGTAATTGTGCTCGGTTTCGTCCGTACTTCACTAGGAACCCAGCAGATGCCACCTAACCAGGTTCTAATCGGACTCGCTCTGTTTTTAACCTTCTTTATCATGTCTCCAACTTTAGGAGAAGTTAATCAAGTAGCTCTCCAGCCATACATGAAGGGTGAAATCAATCAAACACAGGCGTTCGAGAAGGCTTCATTGCCGATGAAGAAGTTTATGTTCAAGCACACGCGTCAGAAGGATTTAAAGTTATTCCTAGATTACACCAAAGCAAAGGCACCTACAGGCGTAGAGGATATTCCGCTAACTTCATTAGTTCCAGCGTATGCGATAAGTGAGTTGAAGTCTGCTTTCCAAATGGGATTTATGATATTCATTCCGTTCCTGGTTATTGATATGGTCGTTTCCAGTACCTTGATGGCAATGGGGATGATGATGCTACCGCCTGTTATGATTTCATTACCGTTTAAGATTCTACTTTTTATCTTGGTAGATGGCTGGTATCTTGTGGTGAGATCATTACTCCTAAGCTATAGTTGAGGATCAAGATATCGGAGGTTTCCTAAATGGGTTCGGAATTTGTAATACGAATAGCTGGTGAAGCTGTTTATACGGTGCTCAAAGCAAGTGCTCCCATGCTTGTAATTGGACTTGTAGTAGGTCTGATTATAAGTATTTTTCAGGCGACAACGCAGATTCAAGAACAAACCTTAGCTTTTGTTCCAAAAATCGTCGCTGTACTGTTGTCTATCCTCATCTTTGGTCCTTGGATCATGAACACATTGGTTGATTTTACGTTCAATTTACTCAACAACCTTTACAAATTCGTTGGATCGGTTGTGAGCGCAATGACATTAGTTTTTCAGGCAATTCCTATTTTTTTGCTTATCTTTTGTCGAATTACATCATTCTTTGTCGTGGTGCCGATTTTATCTTCTAGAAATGTGCCCATGATGTTCAAAATCGGTCTTTCCGTATTCATCTCATTCCTTATTTTTGCGAGCATGGGGTTGGATAAACCCATTCCCATGGATGGTGAATATGTTCTTTTGATTATTCGTGAAATGCTGATCGGCGTTTTGCTTGGTTTTCTTGCCTATATCTTTTTTACGGTCGTTCAAACGGCTGGTTCTTTTATGGATATGCAAATTGGCTTTAGTATGGCAAGCGTAATTGACCCACTAACAGGGGCATCAGCGCCAATGTTAGGTAATCTCAAGTATATGATTGCCGTTTTGCTATTTCTTTCATTTGACGGCCATCATTACCTCCTCAGAGCCATCATGGATAGTTACAAGTGGGTTCCGCTGGATAACGAGTTGTTTGCTCGGATGTATAGCGGTGAAATTTCTGATTTCTTGTTTCATTCTTTGGCTAAAATGTTTTATCTTTCGTTTCAGCTTGCTGCTCCAATTATAGCGGCGCTTTTTTTAACGGATTTAGGTTTAGGGCTATTAACGAGGGTCGCTCCGCAATTTAACATTTTTGTTATCGGTGCACCGCTTAAAATGATTCTGGGCTTTTTCTTACTCGTTGTGTTATTCCCGGAATTAATATCGCAATTCCAATATTTGTTCTCAACCATTTTCGATAACATGGAGAAGTTGCTCCAAATCATTAGCGGAACACAGCAACCATCTCCCTAAGTAGGAGGAAAGCCGTGTCCCAACAACGTCGTTTGCAGCTTGATTTACAATGGTTTGCTGGGGAAAAGACGGAGCCAGCTACGGCGAAGAAAAGGCAGGATGCACGCAAAAAAGGGCAAGTTGCGAAAAGTATGGACTTACCCGCGGCACTTATTTTGCTCTTTTCTTTCTTGTCGTTTCTAATGTTTGGTGGATACATGAAAGAGAAGATGATCAACATCTTTCGAAATGTGTATGAGAATCAACTGACAATGGACGTTACGGCTAGCAAGGTTCAGGTGCTTTTCGCTGACTTGGTCAAGCAAGGGCTTTTTATTTTAGGGCCAATTTTTCTTCTTGTGGTAATTATCGCGTTTATTGGAAATTATGCGCAAATTGGGTTTATGTTTATCGGTGACCCCTTGATGATGAAATTCAATAAGATTAATCCTATAGAAGGATTTAAACGGATTTTCTCTTTACGGACTGTGATGGATTTTCTGAAGTCTACAATGAAAATGACAATTATCGGATATGTTGTTTACACGACATTAATGGGAGAAAAGGCTAAACTGTTGGGTTTGGGTCATTCTCCATTGGAAAGCACATTTTCGTTTATTGCATCTCTAACTTTAAAGTTGGGGATAAAAATAGGTTCAGTCCTAATTGCACTTGCCATTTTTGACTATATTTATCAAAAATACGAATATGAGAAAAGCCTTAAGATGTCCAAGCAGGACATTAAAGATGAGTACAAGAAAAGTGAGGGAGATCCCCTCATCAAAGGAAAAATTCGTGCGAAGCAGCGTCAGATGGCGATGCAGCGAATGATGCAAGAAGTTCCCAAAGCGGATGTCATTATTACGAACCCAACTCACTTTGCAGTTGCCCTGAAATATGATTCCACCAATATGCAAGCCCCTACCGTCATTGCGAAAGGCGCCGACTATGTAGCTTTGAAAATCAAAGAAGTTGCCAAGACCAACGGTATTATCACGATGGAAAATAAACCGCTTGCTCGTGCGATCTTTGCACAGGTGGAAATAGGAGACTCGATTCCGGCTGAGCTGTTCCAAGCTGTCGCAGAAGTGTTGGCGTATGTATATAAAATGAAGGGCAAGACGAATTAATAAGAAGGGAGGTACAATCTAGTGAAAGTCAAGGATTTGTTCGTTCTTATAGGCATTATT
>NZ_JBFTQB010000337.1:0-6270 GCF_056398785.1 Paenibacillus sp. 01T422
GAAATGACCGTTATGGCGTACCGGAACGCATGAATTTAGTAAGGGGAAGACTGCAGGCACATGCGAAAGGCTTCGCATTCTTAATTCCGGAAGACCGGGAACATCCGGATGTTTACATTAATGCGCATGACTTGAATACGGCTATGAACGGTGACATCGTTTTCGTGAAAGTGACGTCCAGAAGTCAAGGCGGGGGCCGCTTGGAAGGCGAAGTCGTGCGTGTGATTACGCGTGCTAATACGCAGATTGTGGGAGTTTTTCAGAGTCAGGATACGTATGCGTTCGTTATTGCTGATGATAAGCGTGTAACGAGAGATATTTTCATTCCTCAGCATGCTTTTAATGGCGCTGTCACTGGGCAGAAGGTCGTAGTAAAGATTGTGAATTATCCAGAAGGTCGCTCTGCGGCCGAAGGGGAAGTCATTGAGATCCTTGGTCATAAGGATGATCCAGGCGTTGACATTCTGGGAATTGTGCGCAAGTTCCAGCTGCCTGAAGCTTTCAAAGAGGAAGTACTGGAAGAAGCGGAAGCTGCACCGGATTCGATTACAGAGGAAGAGATTATTGGCCAAGGGCGCCGCGATCTCCGGTCGAAACGAATTGTCACAATCGATGGTGAAGATGCGAAGGATTTGGACGATGCTGTTAATGTCGAGTTATTGGAAAACGGGAACTACCGCTTAGGCGTTCACATCGCTGATGTGAGTTACTATGTGCGTGAAGGCACTGCTCTGGATATTGAGGCTTATAACCGAGGATGTTCCGTCTATTTAACGGATCGTGTTATTCCGATGCTGCCACACCGCCTGTCAAACGGGATTTGTTCGCTTAATCCGCAAGTAGACCGCCTGACGATGTCTTGCGAAATGGAGTTCGATGAGGACCTCAAAGTCGTACATCATGAGATTTTTACAAGTGTAATTAAAACTAGCGAGCGTATGACATATACGAATGTGCGTAAGCTTCTAACGGGTGAGGCTGAGCCTGAGCTTGTGGAGCGTTATGCGTATTTGATGGAAGATTTTAAAAGGATGGAAGAATTGGCAGCTAGACTGCGTTCTAGACGGATGAAGCGCGGAGCGATTGATTTTGACTTTGATGAGTCTAAAATTATCGTAGATGCGGACGGGAAACCAACCGATATCGTCAAAAGAGAGCGCTCCGTCGCGGAAATGATGATTGAAGAGTTCATGCTGGCTGCGAATGAAACAGTCGCTGAGCATTTTTCGTGGATGAAAGTGCCTTTCTTATACCGTGTCCATGAAGATCCTGATGCTGAGAAGCTCATGAATTTCATGGAGTTCGTGACGAACTTCGGATACTCGGTTAAAGGCAAAGGTAACTCGGTACATCCGCGCGCGTTGCAGAGCTTATTGGAAGACATTAAGGGGACGCCAGAAGAGGCGGTCGTTAGCAAAATCATGCTTCGCTCAATGAAGCAAGCTCGTTATGATGCTCAGAGTTTGGGGCATTTCGGTTTGGCGGCGGAATTCTATTCGCACTTTACCTCTCCGATACGTCGTTATCCCGATCTGATCATTCATAGGGTCATTCGCGAAGTTTTGGAAAGCGGTACTTTGTCTGATACTCGTCATGAATATTTGAGTTCTCGCATGAGCGATATTGCTCAACAATCATCGGAACGTGAGCGTGTTGCTGTTGATGCAGAGCGTGAAACAGAAGCACTCAAGAAAGCCCAGTATATGCTTGATAAAGTCGGCGAAGAATTCGAGGGCATTATTTCAAGCGTGACAGGCTTCGGGATGTTCGTAGAACTGGATAACACGGTAGAAGGTTTGATCCGGTTAAGTGATTTAACTGACGATTATTATAACTTCCATGAGAGACAGTTTGCTCTTGTTGGGGAGCGTACGTCCAAGATCTATCGGATCGGGGATGAAATCAAAGTTCGTGTGGCTCGCGTGAATATGGAGGAGCATACGGTTGATTTTGAATTACTGGACATGAAGCCTCGTAAAGAGGGTAGTTTTAATCGAGGCGGCGGAGGAAGCGGCAAGCCGTTCAAAGGGGCGGCCGGGTTTAAGGGCTTCCGTGGTGGTAAAGGTAAGCCTGAGAAGGGCAAGGGAGGCTATACCAAAGGTAAAGGCGGCTTTGCTAAGTCTCCGGGTGGCGGAGAAGGTGTAAGGGCAGGTCAAGGCGGGGCTGCTGGGCGTGTGAGAGCGGGTCAAGAGCGCATTGAGGGCGGGGCAGGACGTGCAGGAGCGGGTCGTGGCCGTGTGGAAGGGCAAGAAGGAAGAGCCCCTCGTGAGGATGCTGAGGGACGTGCGAGAGCAGGGCAAGAGCGTATAGAAGGTGCAGCAAGACGTGTGAGATCAGGGCAAGATCGTATCGAGGGCGCGGCAAGACGCGTGAAAGAAGGTCAAGAGGGAACTAATGGAGCTGGACGTGCGAGGGCAGGTCAGGAGAGTAATGGAGCTGGACGTGCGAGGGCAGGTCAAGAGGGTAATGGAGCTGGACGTGCGAAAGCAGGTCAAGAGCGAAGTGATGCTGGTCGTGCAAAAGCAGGTCAAGAGCGAAGTGAAGGCGCTGGGCAGGGCAAATCGCGCCGCGGCAAAGGCGGTAACACGCCGTGGAGCGAAAACCGCGGCAAAGCCGGCGGTGGTCGCGGGAAGGCGCGTGGTCCTAAGCTGAGCGAAGGCGGCAGCTTGAGCTCGAGGCTTGAATCTGTCGGCGCAGGGCGGACAGATAGCGGCTCTGGGCGCGGCGAAGGCAAGCGCGGCCGCGGAGGCATTGCGCTTGGGGGCGAAGCCCAAGCGGGTGGTGGCTCCGCTGCAGAGCGCAGCAGCGGCGCTAGTGATTGGGCGAGCGGCGTGAACGCGCTCGCCAAGGGTGGTCGTCGCCGGAGTGACGGCGACGGTGGTGCTAGTAAGAAGCGGCGGAGATAACGCCGCTTCTTGCTTTTCGGTCTTGATCTTGCTACAATAGGATGCACATTGTAGCATTATTTACCTGCGTCATCAGTATGCGGGAGGAGGATCTCACGTGGCAACGAAGAAGGCAGATGGCAAGGTGCTTGCCCAGAATAAAAAGGCTTCACACGATTATTTTATCGAGGAAACGTACGAAGCTGGTCTTGTCCTAACCGGCACGGAGATCAAATCCCTACGGGTAGGTAAAGCGAACATTGGCGATAGCTTTTCGACTATACGTAATGGTGAAGCTTTTGTTCATAACATGCACATTAGTCCCTTTGAGCAAGGTAACCGAAGTAATCCAGATGATCCGACTCGGACGCGTAAGCTACTTTTGAAAAAGGCGCAGATCGCCAAGATGTTGGGGCAAGCGAAGCAGGAGGGTTACACACTCGTGCCGCTGAAAGTGTATATCCGCAATGGATACGCTAAGCTTCTAATTGGTATCGGTAAAGGGAAGAAACAGTACGACAAACGTGAATCAGCAGCGAAAAAGGATGCACAACGTGATATTCAACGTGCGCTGCGAGAGAAGCAGAAGATTGCCAGGTAGCCCGTTTTGGTAAGCAGCACCTTGACTTCCACAAACCTGAGCGTTATTTTTTGGACAGCTTGTGTTATACTATCTCTACGGCAAGTGATTGATGTTTTGTAAAGCAATTTCGCTTCAACTGTTCGTCTTTTACCTTCTCTGCTTTATCGGCGGAAACGAAGGCAATCCGGGGGTGTTCTTGGATTCGACGGGGATAGTTTGAGCGCGGGTTGCGGGTAGTGGGGACGCGTCCACTATAACAACGCTAAAGCCTATTAAATGGCAAAACACAAAACAACTACGCTTTAGCAGCTTAATAACCTGTTAGCGTGCTTCTACTCAGCATCGCCCATGTGACTGGGATAGGGGCTCAACTATAGTGGGATACGACGTTTGGTCTCCGCCTGGGGCCTTGCGTAGGAAGACAATCAGGCTGACCCAACGCATAGCCGGTTACGGGGCGCTGCTCGGGTGACATCAAAACTGTGACTACACCCGTAGATGCCTGTGTGGCAATATTTTCGGACAGGGGTTCGACTCCCCTCACCTCCATACAAAAGAAGAAGCACCCGTTGAGGGTGCTTTTTTCTTTTGTATGAGTTTCGGGAGGAGAACCCCTATAGGGTTCAGCCCGCGCGGACCGGAGCGTTAGCGGAGGGAGCACGGCATTGAAATGTACCGCTAGGGTAGTCATCGTTGAGTGAGCTTCGTTAGCAAGTTAGATGGACATTTCAATACTCCCCTCATTAACTCCATATTCCATATTTTAGAACTTATATCGACGCTTCCGGGTGGTTCTCAACTAGCGATCATTATCCCGTATGACATGCCCTCGGACCGGACATCCACGTTGCCAGTATCGGGGAAGTATCCCTTATCTTCTCCTATCGGGTAATAGATTCGTAATTCCGGATCGCTGTTCAGCCTTATATTGAAAAAACTCGGCATCCTCTCCATCCAGTGAAGTACCGATGGAAGGATACCGAGCTCTGTTGCTGGCTTTTATTCCAGATTGGCGTGATTCTTGAACATAGCCGTACTTTGAAGTTCCTTTATCTCCATAAGGCTTAGTACGACCGTATCCAGCAGAAGCAGGAGCGCTTGCTCGAATAAGCTTCCCATCGGCTGCCTGGAGCTGCCCGATGTGCTTTCTTTGGTAGAAGCAGGAATGCGTACGACCGTAGAAGATAATTTACCTAAGGTTGATTCCGGTGCAATTGTGATGGCAGCAACCGAGGCGCCTATGCTTTGGGCTTTGGATGCCATCGCCGTCAAGCTTTTGGTCTCGCCAGACCCTGACCCAACCAGAAGGAGGTCTCCTTGGGTAATACCTGGTGTTACGGTCTCGCCTACCACATAAACATGGAGTCTCATATGCATAAGTCTCATCGCGAATGCGCGCATCATCAGCCCCGAGCGTCCTGCTCCTGCTACAAAGATCGTTTCAGCTGTTGAAATTAGCTGAGCAAGCTCGTCAATCTCATTAGGCCGAATACCTTGAAGCGTCCGCTCCAGCTCTTGAAGAATAGAGGATACAGATTGCAGCATATTCGTTTGCATTATCCCTGTTTGATCAGTTGCTGCATTTGAGCTGCAACTGCTTGTTTGTCTTCGGAGCCGGTAATACCGCCGCCTACGATAACCAGATCAGGCTGTGCGCGGATGACTTCAGGCAGTGTCTGAAGTTTGATACCGCCGGCGATTGCTGTTTTTGCCTGCTTTACGACACGTTTAATTGTAGCCAAGTCCTCAAGCGAGTTTTTACCCTCTGCTTGATGATCGTAGCCAGAGTGTACGCAGATATAGTCAACGCCAAGGTTGTCTATTTCCACTGCACGTGCGGCAATAGTTTTCACATTAATCATGTCGACCATAATTTTTTTATTTTGTTTCCGAGCTTCTTCCACAGCACCTTTAATCGTGGAATCGTCGGATACACCAAGCACGGTAATGATATCAGCTCCTGCTTCGGAAGCTTTCATCACCTCATAACCGCCGGCGTCCATAATTTTGAGATCGGCGAGTACTTTAAGTGATGGGAATGCCTCTTTGATTTCTCTGACAGCGCGAAGTCCTTCGTTTATCACCACAGGAGTTCCGATTTCCACGATATCGATATAAGGCGCTACCTCTTTTACAAGTTGTTTTGCCTCAGGGATGTTGACCAAGTCGAGTGCCAATTGAAGTTCCATATAAATGAATCTCTCCTTTAGATGAATTATTATTCTAGGGATGAGTTCATAGTAGGACGATACCGAAATTTAAGGAAGTACGCACTTTCAAGTAAGTCAGTATCCTACAGGATACTTTAAAGCGCAAAAAAGCAGACTCTATGCGGAGTCTGCCGGTTTGTGATGGGAATATTCCCGTTTATTTTCCAGTAGTATTAAGTGGCATCAGCTCAGAATGAGAGGTTCTGCCGAGCACTTCTTCGCCATAATTTTTGCCCCAGTTGTACATTAGCTTAAGAATTGGGACGAGGCTTTCTCCATACGGAGTCAGCTTATATTCAACCTTTGGCGGGACAACAGGATACACGGTCCGCTCAACAAGCTGGTCTTCTTCCAGCTCGCGGAGTTGGTTCGTTAAAATTTTTTGCGTGATATGGGGAATGAGCCTCTGAAGCTCGCTGAATCTCTTTGTACCGTCGATGCCCAGATGCCAGAGGATAATAAGTTTCCACTTGCCTCCGATTAACGCGAGAGTGAGTTCTTTCTCACAGTTGATTTGATCAATTTCAATTCTTGAACGGATATCTTTGGCCAAAGCTTTAGCACCTCCACATTGCTATAGTGTCACACTAGA
>NZ_JBFTQB010000338.1:0-6263 GCF_056398785.1 Paenibacillus sp. 01T422
GGAAGAAGAAGTAGATATTGTGCTACTGGAATTAACGGAAGAAGTTTGCCGCGATGCGCGAGCTAAGGGGTATACGAGCGGAACCGTTCATGTATTCTGCATGTGCTCACCATACGATGCACCAACAGGTTTTAGTCAGCAGCGCAAGATGCCCTTTGCTACAAATAATACTCTGAAAGTTTTCAAGTCAGTTCGTGAGATCTTTCATCGTAATTGGAATGGACATCCGGTACGAAAAGTTGGCGTTACGCTAGGATCACTTGATGACGAGGAAGTTACACAGCTAGATCTCTTTGAAGACGTAACTAAGCTACGGAAACTTGATAGCGTTCTAGATGGGATTAAAGACCGTTTTGGCAATACGGCAATTATTCGCGCTTCGAGTTTAATGAAAGCTGGTCTAGCAGAGGATCGAGCTGGTAAAATTGGAGGTCACTATAGATGAGTAAGAAATTAGAGCTTAACGGACTTTGGGAGTCCAGTCGGATGATGCTTCCTCAACATAAAGAGTCAGCGATTAGAAATCGAAAAGAGGCTCAACGCTTATCACGACCTATACGAGACGAGCAAGAAATTCAAAACATATCAGCTGTGCTGAGCTTGTCGCAAATGTATAAAAAACCAGTTGTACTTACTTTATATGAAGAGTTTAAGACTCGATCAGTTACCGGTATTGTAGCACGTAGTAGGCATGGTGAATTTCGATTAGATATAGTAGGAAYTTTTAGCGGAGTAGAGGATTGGGAATGGATTGCTTACAGAGATGTTCTTAAAGCTGAATTATGCAATGAATGGACARAAGAAGGAATGATCGATTCATAAAAAAATAATGAGAGCCTGCTCCTAAGGGCAGTACTCTTATTAATGAAGAAAAAATAAGCCCATGGGAAGTTTCCCGTGGGCTTATTTATGGTTAATTTAATTGTAATTAGATCTAATTCTTTTCATTTGGTACCTTATCGGTACCCTTGTGTGTTTTTTTATGCCTGTACCACTCGATATTTATAGGACTGTTATATATGTAAAACCTTGATATATCAAGGCAATTTTAAAACTGTACTATAAATTAATACGACGGCCCTTTTACAGGCCGTCTCATGGGAGAGGAGAAACCGGACGAAGAGCTTATGGGGAAACGTAAGTCTTCTCCGCGGTTGTCTACGACATTCTCTGATGTCGATAGTTCAAGGATGACCGTTTTACAGGAAATTTATACATGGCAGGCACAAAATTTTTGTGTCAGAATAGGGCTTGTGGTACGATAGCAAAAGAATGAGCCAGTCAGAAGGGGAAAAGCGCAAGATGAGAGTGATTTCAGGCAGTGCCAAAGGCAGGTCGTTAAAGGCGGTACCCGGTATCAGCACACGACCAACAACGGATAAAGTGAAAGAAGCGATCTTCAGTATGATCGGTCCCTATTTTGATGGGGGGCAGGTTCTCGATTTGTTCGCAGGCACGGGTGGGCTAGGCATCGAGGCTTTGAGCCGCGGGATGGATAAAGCGGTCTTCATTGATATCGAGAAGAAGAGTATCGACACGATCCAGCATAATCTGCAAGTGGCCGGTCTCAAGGATCAAGCCGAGATTTACCGGACAGATGCCGCTCGAGCACTGAAGGCGTTAGCCAAAAGAGAGCAGCAGTTMCAATTAGTTTTTCTAGATCCGCCATATAAAATGAAAGTGATTGTGGATCTAATCAACGCGATGGAAGTACAAGCTATCATTGAGGCGAATACCACGATTGTCGTGGAGCACGACGCGAAAGATGTGCTAGACGACGTCATAGGCGGATTCAAGCAACAGAGACGAGCGGACTATGGAGATACCGCTGTAACAATTTACAAGCAATCAGTAGGGGATGAATAGGCTTTTGAGAGGAGATGACAGCATGATGAAACAAGAACACGGCATTACTGTAGCTGTATATCCGGGAAGTTTTGACCCGGTGACATATGGCCACCTTGATATTATACATAGAGCAGCGAAGGTATTTGATAAGCTCATTGTTGCGGTACTGAATAACACGTCCAAAAACCCTCTTTTCACTTTGGAAGAAAGAATGGAGCTTATCCGCAGAGTGACGAAGGATCTGCCGAATGTAGAGGTGGATGGGTTTAGGGACTTAATGGTAAATTATATGAAGCACCGCAATGTGCGTCTGATTGTGCGCGGTCTTCGGGCTGTTTCTGATTTTGAATACGAGCTTCAAATGGCGTCAACGAATCACAAGCTGAACTCCGATGTGGAGACTTTCTTTATGACCTCGAAGCCCCAATATTCTTACTTAAGCTCCAGCATCGTCAAAGAAATTGCCCGGTTCCATGGGCCAGTTGTAGATTTAGTACCTCCCGAAGTGGAACTAGCGCTTCAAAATAAATTTCCAAGAACTTAAGAGCTATCTAGTGGGCTTTTTTTCGAAGAGTGCTTATAAAGCTAGATATGGTCAGCATGGCGATGATCAAAAGAAGGAACTGAATAAGTGTAACCCCCCATAAAGCCCATATCGAGCCGCCGTTCAGCTGAGAAGCGAATAGTGTGTTCGTGTTTGATGTTTGATCCAACCAGAGAAAGCTTGGTTCAGTATCTAGCTCAGCATCTATTAGAAGGAACTGTAGAGGTTTCCAGAGCAGGATGGTACCAACAAAGGCGAGCACGGCGTGCAAGATACGGGACTGGAAGAAAAAGCGGTACCTTGCCTCTGTTTTTTGATGAAATCCAGCCACTTGCGCATGAGCTGATAAACCTCCCCAGCCAAGGAATGYGCTGATAAGCGCCATTTGTGGTAGTAAGGAGACACCTTGGACTTGGCTCCAGGAATAGGCTCCGAGATGAATCTCCATTAATCCCATCATCCATTGTGGTGAGGTATCCGCGTGGACATTCAAAAAGCGTAATAAGAACGAAATCAGTGGTTTAAGAGCCTCTGTAAGATGGGTAATGGTAATGACATTAATTATTACGGAAAAAATCATCATATATCCGCCGATCAGCATTAACGTTTGAACAGAGGATAGAACTGCATCGCCTAAGAGCTTGCCGAACGCACGGCCATCGTGCAAATAGGCTTGTCGCATGGTTGATAGGGCTAGCTTCCAGATAGAGCCTGACGTCTTATGATCAGACTTAAGTTGAGTATCTGAAACCTTCTGAGGTACTTTAGACAATCTCATTAAGAAGCCTGTGACAATAGCGGCTGTGTAATGGACGATGGCAAGTACAAGACCAAGTTTTGCACTGTGCAGAAAGCCGATACCCACAACCATAATTAAGAATAAAGGGCTGCATAGGTGGGATAAGGCAGTTAAACGCTCAGTCTCATCTCGTGAGATGAGTTTTTTTTCGCTAAGGGTGGCAGTAATTTTGGCTCCGCTAGGAAATCCTACAATAAGGCCTGAGGCTAACGCCCAACCGCCCACGCCGGGTAACCGGAATATTACTTTCATTAGTGGGTCTAGTAGAACGCCTGTCCCTTGAATGACGCCAAAACCAATCAACAGCTCGACCATAATGAGGAAAGGCAGCAGCGCCGGAAAGACGAGTTTCCACCAAATCGTAAGTCCCTCGAGTGAAGATTGAAATGCTTTGTCAGGGAAAAGTATGATAGACACAACTACAAGGGCAGCCAGGAAACCCAGTACGAGCGTCGTCAGCTTAGGAGTGTAGCTTACTTTTGAAGGTTGCATGGTTTCACCTCATCCTTTAACATGCTTCATTTGTACGCAAAAAGACAGAGGTTTAGACCAAGCTTTCATTCTTGTCCGATTGAAGAGAGTCATAACTTGTAGTAGGCATCAGGAAGGGGAACCTGCATGGAAAACGAAGAAGAGAATCGAATTCACACGTGGTCTAATGATTCCTATCAATATCCGAGAAGATCGTCGACGAGGCGTTATTTAGCTTCAGCGCTTGTCGGAATTGTGATTATTTACTTGTTGTTTTTTGTACGCTTACCATTCTTTATTTTCATGCCAGGAACGGCGGAAGAAATTAAACCGATGGTGACCATACCCAGAGGCTCTGATACGGAAAAGGGGACGTTGATGCTCACGACAGTTCGTGTAGCTGATGCCAATATGGTGAATTATTTAATTGGTCTTGTACATCCTTATGAAGAAATTCAGCCCAAAACGAGTGTTTTACGCAAAGGTGAATCCGAGCAAGAGTATACACAGCGTCAAGAATATGTCATGCTAACCTCACAAGCGAGTGCCATTCAAGCCGCATATACGCATGCGAAGGTTCCTTTTCACATCAATCATGAGGGCGTTATGGTGCTGCAGACGTTGCCAGGCTTATCGGGAGAAAAGGTGCTCAAACCCGGCGATGTGCTGCTGAAGGCTGGAGAGAAAGATGTGAAGGTAGCTCAGGACTTGCTTGATGCGCTAAAAGGGAAGAAAGCCGGGGAATCCATCACCGTTACATATGCCAGGGATAAAGTGGAACAGCAGGCGTCACTGGCGCTAGGCGCGCTTCCTCTCCAAGAAGGGGAAACGGGTGAACCTCGTGCTGGCATTGGCGTCGTTCCGGCTGATATGCAGGCGGTCAAGGCAGACCAAGAAGATCAACAGGTCTCCATTAAGGCTGGAGAAATCGGAGGGCCTTCGGCAGGGTTGATGTTCTCGTTAGAGATTTTTAATCAACTGGTTCCAGAGGACATCACGAAGGGATATCGTATTGCGGGAACGGGGACCATTGAAACAGATGGCACCGTGGGTCCAATCGGAGGCATTCAACATAAGATTATTGCCGCGGATCGAGAGAAGGCGGACTTTTTCTTTGCTCCCAAAGACATCACGTACAAAGACGGTACCAAAATTACGAATTATTCAGATGCCGTCCAAAGAGCTAATCAAATTAAGACGAAGATGAAAATTGTCGAGATTGGCACGATGGATGATGCCCTTAAATATCTAGCGGCGCTGCCTCCTAAGTAAGCTCTTTGGAATGAAAGTAAATAGAATTATAATTGACAAAAGGCAATCAAACTGGATATAATAATCTTTGTTTGTTTGGGGTGAAAAAACATGCAGATTCGTTTTAGAGAGCTTTCTCTTAAAGGACAACCGGTCCATATGACGGAAGAGATGAACTTGACGACTCCTTTTGAAGGGCGTCAAGATATTCTTAGTCATGGTCCAGTACGTGTCGATCTTCTTGCATCGCATGAAGATGGAGTAGCAAAAGTTAACGGAACGTTAACGCTAGACTTGGAGTTAAGTTGTTCACGATGCTTAACGCACACYAATCAAACAATCGAACTTCCTTTTGAGGAAGTCTTCATGCAAAAGCCAGAGGAAGAAGACCCAGATCTTGATGAGGATATTCATTTGGTAGTTGGAGATAAAGTCGATTTAGAGCCTTACGTTGTAGAAAATGTAGTGGTTGGTTTACCATACATACCACTTTGTGACGAAGCGTGCAAAGGTCTCTGTCCCGTGTGTGGAGAAAATCGCAATCTAACAGATTGCGGCTGTAAGCAGGAGAGAATTRATCCTAGGCTTGCAGGTCTCGCGGACTTTTTTAACAAAGAATAAGGCAACGCCCGAAATTCGATTAAGGAGGTGTTTTGAATATGGCAGTACCTCAAAGGAGAACGTCCAAAACTCGTCGCGACAAGCGCCGTACTCACTTTAAATTGGAAGTTCCAGGCATGGTGAAATGTGAACAATGTGGAGAACTGAAGCTGGCTCACCACGTGTGCAAGTCTTGCGGAACTTACAAAGGTAGAGATATCGTAAAAGCATAAGAATAAGCATAGTACTTCATCCTAGTGTGAGGTGCTATTTTTTTTGCTTTCTTTTTGGTTCTAAATTTAATATACTACAGTTTAGTATCTGGTAATAAGATGAGATCTCACGAGATAAGGTGGTGCTAGCCATCGAACGCCTTCCTAAACGACAAAGGCAGCAGCAATTGCTTCAAGCAATTGAAGCAAATCCTTTTATGACTGACGAGGAATTGATGCGAACGTTTCAGGTTAGCATCCAAACCGTCCGGTTAGACCGATTGGAACTAGGTATTCCTGAGCTGCGGGAACGTATGAAGCACATGGCTGTCAAAACGTACGATCAAGTGCGTTCACTGTCCATTGAAGAAGTCATTGGTGAAGTGATCGATTTACAGCTGGATCAAAGCGGTATTTCGATTTTTGAAATTAAAGAAGATCATGTTTTCTCAAGAACCAAAATTGCAAGAGGACATCATATATTCTCACAAGCAAATTCCCTCGCCGTTGCCGTTATCGACGATCCGATCGCCTTGAC
>NZ_JBFTQB010000339.1:0-6257 GCF_056398785.1 Paenibacillus sp. 01T422
GCCTTACCATAACCGCGAGTACCAACGCATTATCCGCGGAAAGCAAACCCTCCAAAATAACAAGTGTACCGATAATCCCCCAGTTTACGGGATCTGTCAGTGTTTCCGATAACACGTCCCAGCTAAAAAAGCTTAGGAAGTTATTGATAAAGCTTTGAAAAAAATCTGTCATGCGCCTTGACCCTCCTGTGATTTTCCCTAGTTATTTACTGCCTGCAACCCAACTCATACCCCATCCGAGAAGTCAGATCCAATCGTGCCAAATTTCCACTCTGCGCCGTATCTATATAATTCTCCTGCAACTATAGATGTCTCGATGGAGAAGTGATTTCCCAGTTCATATGCCAGCATGTCTTACCTAGTGCCTGGATGAAGTATGCCCATTGGCTAGCAAAGGGGTGATGCCTAAGCTGCACCACCCCACCTAGTTTAAGCTTTACTCCGCATCAAGTCCATAATTATTACATAATGCTTGAAGACCACCTTGGAAGCCGCTTCCAACCGCTTGGAATTTCCATTCCTGACCTTGGCTGTCTCGATATAACTCACAAATGACAACCGCAGTTTCTACTGAAAAATCTTCACCTAAATCATATCGTAAAATTTCTTGACCCGTCACCTCGTCCAAAAGACGAACGAACGCATTGGACACTTGTCCGAAATTCTGATTACGGTTTGTTGCATCATGGATGGTTACGGCAATACCGACACGGTGAATATGCGCAGGGATTTTCGAGAAATCAACCTTGATTTGCTCGTCGTCCCCGTCTCCGTCACCAGTCCGGTTGTCTCCCGTATGTTGAACCGAACCATTTGCACCAACCAAATTGTTGTAAAAGATGAAATCCTCGATGCCTTTGGCTTTATTATCTGCATGAAGCAGAAATGCCGACGCATCCAAATCGAAAGAATGACCGCCAGAATACTTATTGGTATCCCAGCCTAAACCGATAATAGCCTTCGTTAAACCAGGGTTTGTTTTGGTTAAGTCAATTCTTTGACCTTTGGACAAGCTGATTGCCATATCCAACAGCTCCTTAGAATATTTTTGACCTATTAGGAAGTTTGTAAGCCGTAATCACGAGCTAGTCCACCAAGACCATCTTTGTAGCCGCTTCCGATAGCGCTGAATTTCCACTCACCACTGTGACGGTACAATTCTCCGATTACTACGCCTGTTTCGATGGAGAAGTCTTCGCCAAGATCGTAACGGATCAATTCCGCGCCAGATCCTTCGTTAAGGATACGTACATAGGCATTGGACACTTGTCCAAAGTTCTGGCTTCTTGTATCCGCTTCATGGATAGTGATGCAGAATGCGATTTTTTCTGTTTCAGCTGGCACATTAGCCAGATCCACGCTTACTTGCTCATCGTCCCCGTCTCCAGCACCTGTACGGTTGTCACCGTTATGAATAATGGAGCCATTCGCATTTTTGCGGTTGTTATAGAAAATGAAGTCGGCTTCAGAATTCACTTTGCCCGCCCCGTTCAAGCAGAAAATGGAAGCGTCTAGATCAAAGTCTTTACCGCCATCGTATTTATTCGTGTCCCAGCCTACGCCGACAACCACTTTCGTCAGACCTGGGTTTGATTTTGTCAAATCAACTTTTTGACCTTTAGATAATGAAATCGCCATGRATTATGACCTCGCTTTTTTATAGTAGATTAAGTGTAACGTTTAACTAATTGACCAATTGTCGTATCCGTGCTGCCTTCACCAATTGCATTGAATTTCCATTCGCCGCTATGACGGTAGATTTCACCGACGATCAAAGAAGTTTTGCCAGCATAGTTATCCGTTAAATTAAATTTAACCAATTCTTGATTATTGGAATCATTCAGAATTCGAATATAAGCCGATTGAATCAGACCGAAATCCTGCTTTCTATTAACGCAATCGTAGATATTTACGACGAAAATGATTTTATTAACGTCTGCAGGCACTTGACTCAAATTAACCGAAATTTGCTCATCATCGCCTTCGCCTTCACCTGTACGGTTATCTCCGGAGTGAACTATTGAGCCATCGGGACTTTGCAAATTCGCGAAGTACACGACATTTTTCTCTTTTGTCAGTTTRCCATTTGCATCCAATAATATAACTGAAGCGTCGCAATCGATCTCAATTGTTGTTTTTTTCGTTCCGAAAAAGCCTTTTTTCTCAAGCACAGCAGGATCCCAACCGAGACCTACAACCACCTTAGTAAGACCAGCATTTCCTTTTGTTAAATCGATCTTTTGACCTTTGACCAAACTGATAGTCAATCAGGCCACCTCCTTCACAACTTGTTTTGTAGTGCGCTCATTACTTTGATACGGATGAGAGCCCATCACGTTTCACAAGTTTCGATTAATTTTTCGAACTCCTTACATATTTTTACTTCACAGCGCAATTTTATCCAAAATTCGCTAATTATTTTATTAAATCGTTCCTTGAATATTTGGTTTAGCAACGAACTTAATTGGACAAACAGATAATTATCACATCTAAGGAGCGTTCTCATGGATGCAAGTTTGTCGAATTCATTGGAAGCTGTTTCCTCCTCACTCGATGATAACCTTCGAACTCTTCAGGTTATATATACAAAATGCAAAGATGTCATTTTCCATGATTTCCTCATCGGAGGTACAACCAGAGCTCTCGTCGTTTATTTCGAAGGGATGGTTAATCTCGAATCATTGGATCGAAACGTCCTAAGCCCTTTACTTGGCGAGACAATAGAAGAATGGAATTATATGGAGAAAGAATTATCATCCATCATTTCCATCTCGGACGTCAAGGAGACTTCGATATTCTCAGACATCATTGAATATCTCTCTGTAGGCAATGTTGGACTTTTCATCGATGGACTGCCCCAGGCGTACTCACTCGGCCTCGCTCATTGGGAAAAGAGAAGTATCGAAGAACCCTCGGCAGAATCCGTTATTCGCGGTCCACGCGAGGGATTTACAGAAACTATGTCTGTCAACACAGCTATGCTTCGGAGGAAAATTAAGAGCCCCTTGCTCAAAATGGTGTCGTACAAAATAGGAAGGCATACACGCACGGAAGTCGTCGTTGTATACATGGAAGGCATTGCTAATGAGGGACTCGTTCAGGAAGTGGAACAGCGGATTGCCGAAATTGAAATCGACGGCATTCTGGAAAGCGGATATATCGAAGGACTGATTGAAGATCATCCGCTGTCTCCTTTTCCACAAATTCAAGTAACGGAACGTCCGGATGTTGTTTGTGCTGCGCTTCTGGAAGGACGTACCGCGATCTTGGTAGACGGGACGCCCTTTTCTCTGATAGCGCCAGCCACGCTGTTCTCCCTTTTGCAATCACCAGAAGACTATTATCAAAGATTTATTATTGGCACTTTAATCCGTTGGCTGCGTTATCTATTTTTCTTCATAACACTGCTGCTCCCATCTTTGTATGTGGCTATTTTGACATTTCATCAAGAGATGGTTCCTACATCCCTCTTGCTCAGCATCGCGAAGTCCAGAGAAGATATTCCGTTTCCCGCACTCGTTGAAGCCCTCCTCATGGAAGTCTCCTTCGAAGCGCTCCGCGAGGCCGGTGTTCGCCTCCCTAAGCAGGTAGGTGCTGCTGTTAGTATCGTGGGAGCGCTCGTCATAGGACAAGCCGCAACTTCAGCGGGTTTGGTGTCGGCTCCGATGGTCATGGTGGTGGCGATCACTGGAATCGCCTCCTTCATGATGCCGCAATATGCCACAGGCATTGCTTTGCGAATGCTCCGATTTCCCATCATGATTTTATCGGGAATTCTGGGACTGCTGGGACTTATGCTTGGATTTATTGTCATCGTGATCCACCTTTGCTCCTTGCGGTCGCTTGGCGTGCCTTATCTCCAGCCACTTGCGCCGATTAAAGCAAAAGAATTGAAAGATGTGATCGTTCGAGCGCCAATCTGGTCCATGCGGACCCGCCCTAAATTGACCGGAAGGATGAATTCGATTCGGCAGCCCTCTGGACAAAAACCAGATCCGCCAAAAGGGGATGACATTCATGATTGAAAAGGGACGAATCTCCCCACTTCAATTAGCTATTATTATGCATCCAACCGTCCTTGCTACCGCCACCTTATCTGTTCCGTCCATAACCATGAAAACCGCTGGCATTGATATGTGGATGACACCTTTTGTTTCGGCACTTGTAGGGATTTTGACGGTGATTGTCATGTATCGCCTGTATATCAAGTATCCGGATTTAACCTTCATCCAATATACGGAATCGATTCTAGGCGTGTATGCAGGGAAAGCTCTCTCCGGCTTTTTCATCGTGTCCTTTCTCTTTACGAATGGGCTCGTTCTACGCGAATATGGGGAGTTCGTCATCGGTAATTTCTTACATGAAACACCGATGGCACTCGTCATTTTTTGTATGGTAGCTGTATGTGCATATGTCTTATATGAGGGGATTGAGGTGCTCGCCAGAGTCTCTCAAATCCTTATTCCTTCGGCTGTATTCATCATTTTCATCATGCTTATTATGATGATACCCGATCTCCATCCCAAAGAGATGTTTCCTATCCTGGGAGATGGCCCGCTTCCGTTACTAGTGGGGTCACTTGTGCCCTCCTCTTGGTTTACCCAGTTTTTTATGTTGTCGTTTCTTTTTCCTTTTTTGAACAAAAAAAAGCATGTTTTGGGGTGGAGCTTCCTTAGTGTCGGCATCGTGATGGTCACTTTGCTGACGATTAATCTGACCATTTTATTAATGTTCGGATCGCTTACGGTCCAATTCAATTACGCTTTCCTCATTGCAGTGCGTTATATATCCATCGCTGACTTTCTGGAACATGTGGAATCGCTGCTAATGACGATTTGGATCATTGGGATGTTCATAAAAGTGTCGCTGGTCTACTATGCCACGGTGCTTGGTACCGCGCAGTGTTTGGGGCTCTCTGATTACCGACCACTTATCATTCCGGTTGGCTTTTTGATGCTGCTGCTCAGCTATTGGGTTTCTCCTAACTTTCAGGAATTAATGCATGCTTTGGGCACTAACATCCCTTTCTTGGCAATAATCACTCAGCTTGGTATTCCATGCATGCTTCTTATTGCAGCTTCTTTCAGAAGGAGGCAGCACGGATGACAGCGTTGCTAAAGCTACTACTAACAGTAAGTCTCCTCACACCGCTGCTGACGGGCTGCTGGGATCGGACGGAAGTGAACGATTTGGCACTCGTCACCGGAGCCGCGATAGATAAACATGACGATTCCTCGATCGAATTGACCATACAGATTTTTATTCCCCGAGGTCCCGGCGGTGGTGGTGGAGGTTTGGAAAGTAGTAACAAAGGGGGAAGCATCCAGACTTCCCTCGTCAAATCCGCGGTAGGCGCAGATATTGCTGATGCAATGTCCAAAATTCAAGAGAAGATGCCACGCAAAATTTTCTGGGGACATACTGAAATTATTATTTTCGGTGAGTCTGTCGCACGAAAAGGGATTCGAGACGATGTCGATTATTTAATGAGAGCGCCTCAACCGCGAGAACGTGCCTTTATGTATGTTTGCAAAGGGAAAGCACGCCAAATCCTGGAGATGAACACAAGGCTGGAGCGAAATTCCTCAGAGATCATGAGGGAGATTGGCAAGAGCAGAATCATCCTTAGTGTAACGTTAGCTGATTTGGCACAAATGCTGGCGAATCAAGCCGGTGCAGCTGCCCTGCCTTTTATCGAGCCCGTAGACGCGGACACCCCAAGTAATCACGACAAAACGGGGAGCTTCATCAATCATACAGCCGTATTCAGAGATGATAAAATGGTCGGCAGCATTGATGATCCGACAACCCGCGGCCTGCTTTGGCTCAGAGACGAGATTAAAACAGCCGTTGTTACCGTAACACCGGAAGGTGCCTCAGGCCATGTCTCACTTCGGCTATTGAAAAGCGAGACGAAACTACAGCCTATCATCGAAAACGGCAAATGGCGTATGAACGTCTGGATTCATACGGAAGATGATGCACTCCAAAATACGACTTCACTGGATCTAGTCTCCGATCACCAAGCGGTTAAACGCGTGGAGGCCGCTATGAATGATGACATTGAGGAGCGTGTCGCGTTAGCCTTGCGAAAGGTACAGCAGGGTTTCAATGCAGATATCTTGGATTTCGCTGGGGAATTCCACCGAGCATACCCTAAACTGTGGCGGCAAAACCAAAAGCGTTGGAATGAGATCTTCCCGAACGTCGAGGTTACTGTACAATCTGACGCCAGAATGCTGCGTCCTGGACTATCC
>NZ_JBFTQB010000340.1:0-6239 GCF_056398785.1 Paenibacillus sp. 01T422
TAATGGAGCAGGGATGTCGGGCCCCCCTTTACAGATTAAAGATAAGGAGATTCAAAAATGATCATTCTCATCGTCGGGTATGTACTTTTATTGGTCATTTGGTCGTTTAATCGCGTACAATCTTTGCTGAGCAAACAAAAAAACAAAGAAGCCGCCGTATACGGTGGCTTAATGGGGCTATCAACTATTGTCGGTTCTTTATTAATTGCCCGGGTGAACATACCAAGCTTTATTATTCCTATTATAGCTATTTTTGAACCTATCGGTAAAATGCTATTAATGCCGTGAATGGCCTACTCTGCCTCTAATCGTGTCTATCATTAGTAATAATAGTGGGATCAGACTTTGATTAACAAAAGCATAAAGAGGGAAAGTAAACACAAGATAATTAAGAAGTTCAGCCCCATTTTTGAAAATCCAGACCGCACCTAGAAGTGATAAAAGAGTTATCGGAAATACGATATCACGATAATTCCTTATGCCAAAAAGTTGGCTTGTACTAAGACATAAAATAAACAACGAGACAGATAACTTCACAAAACATCCCATCACCCACATGGAAACAGCGATTGCTTCCAAACGTTCAAAAGAGCCTTGAACACCAATATATTGGATGACACTTAAAAAAGAATAGCTTAATCTGCTAGTCAATGGACCAAGGACCATAATCGTGAGCATAACAATGACAAAAATCAACATAGAAATTCCGCATAGCGCAATCAGTGAAACCTTACGAGCTTTTTTCGGCTGATTTAAATGAGGCAGGAGCCATCCTAGTATAAAAAGTTGACTCATAAAACCGCCTGCTGGACTAACCGCAGCTTGTAAGACTGGCACAATTCCTGATCCTAAAAATGGTTTGAGTTGTCCGGGATCTGCTTCACCAGTTGTTAGAATCAAGAGTGGAATTAACGCCGATAGAATAAGCAGTGCAAGAAACTCATTGCATCTCGCGATAACTTCTATTCCCGCAATAGCGGCTAGACTGCATAAGAGCAATATCGTTAGGCTCATTATGATGGGGGGGCTTTTTGGTAACAGAATTGTACTAATGAATCCATTGTGTTGCATGGTTATCGTCGATATAGAAATAAACCAATAGAGGATGTAATTTAGACCTAAACATTTTCCTAACCAGTTTCCGATGATTTTTGAACTGTATTCCATAATCGTCAGTTCTGGATATCGTTTACTGAGTGTTATCATCACCCAAATACTTAACAGTCCTGATATAGCCGCTGGAAATACCGATAACCAGGCATCTTGTTTGCCAAACATCACCATGATACCTGGGACGGTTAGGAGAAGCGTGGAAACGACAAAAGTAAATATGAGCAAGCCGAGTTGTGTTCCTGTAATTTTTTCTGTAGTTTGCATCTTCACACCCCTCTCCCAACCTCACAGAGGTTGCTCCAAGTATTGACTTATCGCTATCCATTTATACGTTTAGATAACGTACGAGAGGTGGAGGATACACGGTATTCTAGTCATACTTTAGCTGAAATGGGCACGCATCGTCGATAAGAAAGCTGACAATGCAGGCGTGATTAGAGCGTCCTTGCGC
This sequence comes from Paenibacillus sp. 01T422, assembly GCF_056398785.1. Taxonomy (NCBI): domain Bacteria; kingdom Bacillati; phylum Bacillota; class Bacilli; order Caryophanales; family Paenibacillaceae; genus Paenibacillus; species Paenibacillus sp. 01T422. Next base: position 1,565 of record NZ_JBFTQB010000340.1, read on the forward strand.
CTGATGAACACGGTTGTGACGATGGCATGTTTTCCTGGAACCGCATGTGTGCGGATTCGCCCTTGTTCTTCCGGTTCGGCTGCGATGGACCGTGGCAGCAGCGAGATGCCCAAGCCAGCGCCGACACATCCGATAATGGTTTCGGGTGATCCGAAATCCATCAACTTGACAGGGATTAAGCCTTCCTCTTTGAGCAGTAGGTTTAATTTAGCCCGGTACGCACAACCGCTGCGTAATACGAGAAGAGGGCGATCCTGCACATCATGGATGGACTTGATAGGCGGATGGGACGCAGAGGTCACTAAGACAAGTTCTTCATCAATGACTTTTTCCTGAATTAGATCAGGATGTTCCACGGGACCCGCCACAAATGCCCCATTAAGCTCATAATGAAGAACAGCATGAAGATGCTGCTCTGTAGGGCCTGTTGTTAATGTGAAATCGACAACCGGAAATTCCGTGTGATATTTGGTAAGCAGCATGGGGAGTCGTGCGGAGGCAGTTGTTTCCATGGAGCCAATATGTAGTGGTCCTGCTGGCTCGGATGAGTCTCCGACAGCTAGTCGGGCTTCCTGAATGACATGCAATATTTTCTCCGCGTAAGATACAAGGATTTGTCCGGAAGGCGTAAGCGTGATGCCCCGATTGTGGCGATAGAATAGCTGTGTTTGCAAATCGGCCTCTAGCTGTTGAATCTTATGAGTGACGTTGGACTGAGCAAAATTTAATTTGTTTGCCGCTTTAGAAATGCTTCCTTCGTGCGCTGTGGTAAAAAACACTTTGAGCAACTGAATATCCATAGAGACCTCCTGGATCGGTGGATTTAGCTATCTGAGATTGAGATAATCAATGTTATTATTCTGCATTATACATGATAAAAGAATACCGTGCATGTTGACACACTATCTACTAAAAGATAGAATTTACTCATGGATAAAAATAAAAACACATCAGAGTTTATTTTGGATACGGCTCAGTCGCTTGTGCAGCAATTTGGTTTTAACGGATTTAGTTATTCACACATTGCAGACAAAGTAGGGATACGTAATGCCAGTATTCATTACTATTTCCCTAACAAAGAGGATCTGGGAGAAGCGCTGATTACACGGTATCATAGACATTTTATTACTAACGTCGCTCAAATCGATTTCGAGACACAGAATAGTTTGGACAAGCTGCGTAAATTCACATTGCTCTACAGCGGACCTGTCCAAGATTATCGCACTTGTCTGAGTGTCATGCTTTCTACTGATATAGCTACTTTATCAGGCAAGGTTCAAGATGGATTAACTCAATTCTTCACATCGAATTTAGTATGGTTGGAACGTGTGCTGGAGCAGGGACGGAGCGAAGGGCAACTTAAGTTTGAAGGAGCCGCAGAGGTGCGAGCCCATCAATTTCTTGCATCGCTTCAAGGTGCGCAACTACTTGCAAGAAGCTTTAGCGATGTAAAAAAGTTTGATATGATTGTTGATGGCTTGTTATCCGCCTTAACTTGAAAAAGTAGGCGGATTGTTTTTCAAAGAATATCTACCTTTTAATAGGTAAAAGATTATATTTTTAATTCACGTATCATTTTTTGAGAAATAAAGAAAAATAATGAAGGTACTTGTGCCGAAATATAAACAAAACCAATGATGAAATGGGGCAAATAAAATGAAAACTTTAGTTATCGTTACTCATCCGAACATGGAAGCATCGACATGGAATAAAGCATGGGTGAAAGCCTTGCAAGAGCAGACTGATTACACCATCCATGAATTATATAAAACTTATCCAGATGAAAATATCGATGTTTCTCAAGAGCAGAAGTTGCTGGAGTCGCATGACCGGATTATATTTCAACACCCGTTTTACTGGTATAGCACACCGCCATTATTAAAAAAGTGGTTTGATACCGTATTGTTATACGGCTGGGCGTATGGTCCGGAAGGTAAGTTAGCTGGAAAAGAGATCGGTGTTGCGATCTCGACATATGGCACCAAAGAGTCGTATTCAAAAAGCGGGTCCAATCGCTTTACCTTGGAAGAAATGTTACGCCCAGTAGAAGCGCTTGCTCATTTCATCAGTGCTTCTTATCTGCCTCACTTTGCTCTAAACGATACCTCTAACGCAACAGATGAACGAGTAGCAAAAAGTGCTCAAGATTATGTTCAGCATCTCAAAACGGTCAAACCAGGTGTGTTGGTGTAAGAAAATGTAGCAAAAAGGGCTTTCATCCAAGGGTGGGAGCCTTTTTATTTTTGTAAGTTTCAAGTCCCACAATTGTGCTACAATTATTTTCGTAATTACAATGAATCCTTATCAAAGAGAAAGGAGGGGTGTAAATGCTAATCCGATTGAATAAAGCGCTCGAGAAAGCCATGCCTTTTGTCACGCCAACGGCTGTTATTGTTGGGCTAGTTTGCAGCGTATGGCTGCATAATCTTAGCTTTCTAGTGCCATGGATTTTTGCAATGATGACGTTATTCGGTAGTATTGGCTCTAATTTTAAAGATTTGCAGAAGGTGATGATGCATCCACTTCCGATTGTGGCTAACTTTATCATCCTGCATCTTGCCATGCCATTACTTGGCTGGGCAGCCGGTTCGCTATTTTTTCCAGGAGATGACTTGACTCAGACCGGTTTTGTTCTCCTATTTGTTATTCCTACCGGGGTAGTGAGCTTGGTGTGGGTCACGATATACGGAGGAAATATAGCGCTTACATTGGCGCTTATCTTGCTTGACACACTTCTATCTCCCTTTATTGTGCCACTTAGTCTTTCACTCATCGTTGGAGCCAAGGTACATATGGACCAATGGGAAATTATGAGAGGGTTATTCTTAATGGTTGTAATTCCCTCATTGATCGGCACAATTCTTAATCAGTGGACAAAAGGTAGAATTAAAACCACATGGGGACCACGGTTGGCGCCTTTTTCAAAAATAGGACTTTTTGTGGTCGTCGCAATTAATTCTTCGGTCATAGCTCCCTATCTGAAGAACATGAATGGACAGTTGGTTAAAATTATTGCAATCGCTTTCGTAAGTGCAACGATCGGTTATTTGGCAGGATGGCTAGTGTCAAGGATGATGAGATGGGAACGCGAAGTTACGATAGCCTTAACGTTCAATTCTGGGATGCGAAATTTAAGTGCAGGCGCGGTGCTCGCTATCAGCTTTTTTCCACCGCCAGTGGCGCTTCCCGTTGTTGCGGGTATGCTGTTTCAACAAATTCTGGCGGCTGTATTTGGACAGCGTCTGGCTAAAAGTTACGGAATAAACGGCCAGACAGCAAAAGCAGCTTGATTGAGATGTAATGACATTCGACGTATACATAAGGATAGCGTGAATTTGAAAAAGCCTTCAGAACCACTTTCAAAGTGGGCTGGAGGCTTTTATCTTCGAGCTTTTGTTTTACTGAATCATTGTAAAAGAAAAATGCTGATCAAGCGCAAAATTAATTGCACCGAGTGCGCCACCAATCTCGGGCAAAACGGCTGTGTCAACCGCTATTCCGGCAGAGAGGGCTAGCATAGACCGCTGCTTCATGACTTTGGTAGCGGTTTGGACATAAGTGCTGCACATACTGGGTATGGAACCGCCAAGAATGATAGCCTCTGGATTGAGCAAATTAACCAGATTAGCCAAAGCGATGCCAAGATAAGTAGCGGCACGGTTGATAATGCGTATCGCCAAAACATCGCCTTGATCTGCGGCTAAACAAACGTCTTTTGCCTGCAGAAGTTGGAGATCGTTGCCTGCTATCACTTGGTTAAGCATACTTTCTTCTTGTCCAGATCGGAGCAGTCGGCGCGCTTCCTGTTCGATTGCAGAGGCCGTCGAATAGAGGTGTAAACAACCGTTATTTCCACATGGACATACAGGGCCATCTGGTTCAACCGTTATATGTCCGAGCTCACCAGCCCCGCCGAAAGAGCCTGAAACCAACTGTCGATCATTAAAGATTCCGGCAGCAATACCGGAGCCGACTCCGACATAGATCATATGCTTGTAGCTGCTGCCTGAACCGAAGCGGCATTCAGCAAGCCCACGTGCACGGTGCCTGTTGATGGCTACGGTGGGCCAACCAAGCTTATTGCTTACCATTTCCTCAATTTCTACGTTAGACCAGCCCAAATCTGAGGCGCTTTTAATAATGCCTCTTCTTGTATCCACAAGACCGGGTACTCCCAGACCGAACAGTTTGATGACTCCGATATCCAGCTCTTTAACAAATTTTGCGGTTTGATCCGTCAATTCCTGAATCGCGATCTCGGGAAGGGGAGAGCTGACAGGTATTTTCGTAAGATGTATGACATTCCCCAGTAAATCAAACACACCAAGCGTCCATACTTGATTATCCAAATCAGCGCCCATAATGCCAGGAGAGCCGGGAACAAGCTCTAGTGAAATAGCTGGACGGCCTCCCGTTGACGGGGCTTTTTCTGTTTCTTTGACCAGATTGCAGTCCATGAGCTCGGAAATCGTGGAAGAGATTGTAGCTCTGCTTAGTTCCGTAACTTTGGTCAATTTAATACGAGGCATGGAGCCATGCATGCGCAAAGCTTGAATGATACTGGTCTTGGTGCCCTTTTGATCACTTTTATATGGACTTATCATGAGTCTCACCGTCGCTATTTCATTATGTAATTAACCCGATTATACCTGAACTAATACGAATAGTGGTAATG
>NZ_JBFTQB010000341.1:0-6212 GCF_056398785.1 Paenibacillus sp. 01T422
ATCAATATCTTCTTTCGGGGTCATGGATAAATGCGGTGCTCCCCCAATCCCGTCCACGCCCATCCTTAATGCTTCCTCGATCGCATCTACATCCATAGACATAAAGTTGTAAGGACACATCGGAAACAGCTGCAAAGTGAGGTAAGGGGCCAGTGCTTCTTTCGCTTCCAGCGCAGCTTCAATTGTACGTAAGGCAACTTCCCTCGAAACTCTCAGGTTAAAATCGAGATGTGTTCGAATACGTGTCGTGCCGAACGACAATGCTTGCATGGCTGAACGAATCATTCTTGATTTTATTTCCTGCTTGCTAAAAGAAGGAGATGCTTGCGAGTAATTTAGCACAGCTTCTTCTAACGTACCGCTTCGATTCTCAACAGTAGTTAAGGAAAATGCTTTGTCCAGATGCATGTGTGCATCCACAAAGCCCGGCAGCATGATTTTACCTTCCAAATCAATCATTGGCCTAGTGGGCTCTAGGAAAGCTTGCGTCGGATTCCACGTTTCCAAAGAAACAGCGCCAGGCGGGGCAGCATCTCCTTCTTGCTTGAGAATCTGTGTCCAAACCCCATCTCGAATCGATAGGCGAAACAAATGCCCCTCATCTTCCATAGGTAATCGAACGTTAATGAAATCCAAATTCGTAACAGAAGCCAATGCCGCCACCTCCTGAACATGTATTATTTCTTAGGCAAGAATTGCGTTGTGAACACCTTATCAATACTTTCAGCCGTTTTTAGCACACCAACATCAACTAATTGCTTCTGAACTTCCTCCCAGCGTTCCTTGGTCATGACGCCAGTTCCTTTGGTTACGGCATCACCGCCAAACACGAAATCCATTTCTTTTGCAGCACTAAATTTCATCATATCTAAGCCCATATCGGGGTTCTTTTGTTGAATGCTTGGGTTAATCTCCTCAGAATGGTCCTTATAGTAATCCCACCCTTTGACTGTGGCTTCCACGAAAGCTTTGACTTGATCCGGATGTTCAGCAATCATCTTCTCCGTTGTGAAGTAAACACCACCATAGATGTTATATCCGGAATCGGCGTTTAGCAGCGTGCCATACTCCACTTTTTGCTGATCAAGGGTGAAGGGTTCACTTGTCACATAACCTTGTGTGAGCGATGTTTTATCATTGACAAAATTGACTAATTGGCCTGTGTATTTCATTTCTTGCGCCGAGTCTAATTTGTATTTCTTCTTAATGAACTGCCAGAAACTCGCCGTTGAAGCCACATAGACTTTGTGCCCATTTAGATCAGCAAAATCTTTCACACCTGAATCTTTGTGATAAAACAAAGCTTGTGGACTCTTCTGCAGAGAGGTTGCGATCGCGACGACTGGAATTCCCTCTTGTCTTGCCACCAAAATATCATCGCCGTTAGCCATCCCGAATTGCGCTTTGCCTGAGGCAACAATCTGTGTAGATGACACCTGAGGTCCGCCTGGCATCAGCGTCATATCCAGGCCTTCGTCTTTGTAGTAACCTTTGGCTAATGCTGCAAAGTTCCCGCCATGCTCTGGCTCAGCGAACCAGTTGAGAACAACCGTCGCTGGAACGACAGCCTTCGGCGCCGTCGAAGCAGCTGTTGATGCGGCAGGAGCCGTGGAAGCCGCTGGCGCTGTGGAAGGTGATGCACTTGGCGATGATGAAACTGGGGTACTTCCACTTCCGCAGGCTGCAAGCATACTTGAGATCGCAATGAAGCTAACTGACAAGAGTACCGGGCGTTTGGCGACTAGCGGATTGGTATGATTGAATCGTTTCATTTGAACATCCCCTCCATATTTGGTTATCTCTACAAAGTACTTATCGACCTTTAGTCAAATATAGAATTGATCGTCTATGCGCGTCAACGAAGATACTAACGTTTTGTGTTTAATCACAATAAAAGTAAGTCTTTTTATTATATTTTCAAGAATCAGATCAATGACAAGCCATATTCACGCCTTAAAAACGAACATTGATTGCATTTATATGACACCAACTTTGACTCCCAATTCCCTCAACCAGCGGCGATAGGCAATGGAGAAACGGTCTACCTTGTGATTGAGCTCCACTTGTAAATCAAGCGGAAGCAGCTCAGGCTTCTGCGTTTCAATTACCTTCGCATCTTGATCGAAGACGATATCCTGAAAACGGATGAAATTCGCATCATCCACATCAAAGGCATAGTTACGTGATACCATCATGTGAACAATGCATTCTTCTGCGGCCACAGGGAGGACCGTCAGCATAATCCATAAGGTTTGGCCATTGCTCGGGTCTGCCTTGGATAACCGTGCGGATAAAGGACGATACACTTCTTTCATATAAACATAAGTCGTTCCTTCACTTTTATCCGAACCGGAATGGGCGACAGGCTGAAAAATCGGAATTTGCTCAATGTAAATTCGTTCCTTTTCCTTCACGACCTCGAAGTCAGGCAACTCCGCGTAGTCGGGATGTCCAAGCAAATTCTGGTGGACGAACATCAGATGGGCGAAATCTGTAAAATTCTCGATCACTCTCGTACCCGCTGCCGCCACCTTGTAAGGACCGCAAGGCAGTGGGCGGTAATCAGGATTGGCAAACTCTTCGAAATGCGGCAGCGGTGCTGTCGGCTCACCGATACACACCCAGATAAAACCGTATTTTTCTTCACAGTGATAAAGCTGGGCTTTGGCTCTTGGCGGGATTTTCTCCCCCTTGGGCTGTGCGGGAATACACACACATTGGCCGGAAGAATCATATTGCCAACCGTGGTAAGGGCAGACTAGCGCATCGTTTTGCACCCAGCCTCTGGAAAGCATCGCCCCGCGATGAACGCATAGGTCCTGCATGGCGTGAACCCCTTTGCTGGAACGATAAATTGCTACTCGTTCGCCCAAAATAATAACACCTGCAGGCTGCTCCTTCAGCTCTGACGCGAGGTACACCGCATGCCAATCATTTTCAAGAACGGGATCATGTAGACGTTGTAAGGCCATAACTATCATCCTCCTATAGAAATTATGAAATTAGACGAAAATGAGTTTATGAAAAAACTACTCGTTATCTGCGAAAACAGGATATTTCCCAGCTAATTTGGCACGCAGAATATTAACCCTCGCTTGTGCTCTCTGTAAAATCTCCTGCTCATCCACCCAGGTGCATACCCCTTGGTCTACAACCACATTGCCGCCGACGATGACGAGATCTACATCATTGCCGTTCGCGTTGTACACTAAGGCCGAAGAGGCGCGATGAACAGGGCTAATGTGTGCCTTCATCATATCTACGGTCACCAGGTCTGCCTTCTTGCCAGGCTCCAGACTGCCCAACTGATCGCTCCTTCCTACCGCTTTCGCGCCATTCACCGTCGCCATACGCAGCACATCCATCGGTGGCAGCAAAGTAGCATCCAGCTCATTCACCTTGTGCAGGCAGGCCGTAAACTTTAGAACCTCTAAGTTGTCTTGGCAGTTATTGCTGCCAGGACCGTCTGTCCCCAGCGCCACATTTATGCCCATGCGCAGCATTTCGGGCACTCGGGCCACGCCGGATGCTAGATACATATTGGACACTGGACAATGGATAACCGATGCACCTTGGTCACGAATCAGTGCCAACTCGCCGTCATCCAGCCAAACACCATGCACCACCTGTGTTTGCTCACCCAGAAGGCCAACTTCATTCAGGAGTTCCAAGTTGCGCAGCCCATAACGTGCCATCGTTGTATCGATTTGCTCGCTCGTTTCTGCTACATGTACATGTGAAATGAGATGGCGATCCCGGCTGAAAATCGCCGCTCGCTCCAGGTAGCCACGCGAGCAGCCATATAAATTCAGCGGTCCAAGTGCTATGCGAATTCGTCCTGAAGCTGCCCCTTCCCACTCGTCAAGCAAGCGGTCTGTAGCGCCAAAGATTTGCTCCTCAGTCTCCCGCAATCGGACTTCTCCTGCTAGGTCTGACCCGCCTCGGGCCAAATGCCCGCGAATACCAGAATCGACCATGGCTCGCAGCACACTCGCGTCATTCTCCGGGTAAGTATGGATATAATGATGGTCCATCATGTAGGTGGCGCCCGATTTCAAATTTTCAATACATCCAATCAATGCAGCTAAATAGAAATCTTCCGGTTCCATCGCCAAGCTCATCGGCCATATAATTTCCTTCAGCCACTGCGCAAGCGGGGAGTGATCGGAAACACCTCGCATGAACGTTTGAAACAAATGCGTATGCCCATTGATGATGCCTGGAATCACAACTTTCCCTGTTGCATCGTAAGCATACGTCGCTTGCACCTTCAGGTGATCCATGCTTCCATCTTCGTTCCAGGCCCCCACTTCCACGATGATATCGTGCTCCAGATAGACATAACCTGGTTTGAAAATCTGATTGGTGGCATTCATGGTCATAATCGTACCGTTGTAGATCAGTTTCTTGGACATTCGATTGCCGCCTCCTTCCGTACGTTAACTTTCATTACATGGTTTTAAAACTATTTATTTTGTGTTATGTTTATTAACACGATTATAGGAGCGGCAATCTTTTCCGTCAACGTCACTTGTAAATGAAAAACAAACAATATGTAACGTTTTTTAGTGTAATACAGGAAAACTAATTAACAATTTTTGATTTTCGGAGCTAATCGTGTTGTTTTTTCGCGAAAATATTATTTTTATAATCAAGTGTATATATTTTCTATGTAAGGAGTTGTATCCTAATGGAACTTCCGCATCTCGATCAGGTGGATCAAGAAATTATCAGGCTGCTGCATGAGAATGGCCGCCTTTCCTACGCCAAGATTGGCGAAATCCTCAATCTTTCACGTGTAGCTATTCAAAAACGAGTCGAAAACCTGATTGACAATGAAGTCATCGAGAACTTCACCATTCGTTTGAATGCAACAAAATTAGGAAAGGTCGTCAGCGCTTTTTTCGAAGTGGAGGTAGAGCCGCGTTTTGCCGAAGAGGTGGGCAATCAACTATCAGCTGATCCCAATGTCATCTCGATTTATCAAATGACAGGAACCAGTTCGCTGCATATGCATGCTCTGCTGAAGGATGAAACTGCGTTAGAGGCGTTTTTGTATCAAAACATCTACAAACTGACTGGCGTTGTTCGCGTGAATACGCAAGTGGTGATCAAGCGATTTAAGCAGGGGACAGGACTGGAGCTTTGAGCGTTACTCATTAACGCAAAAACTAACAAAAAAAACCGTCAGGGCTTCGAATCGCCCTGACGGTTTTTTGTTATAAATTCAAACGATACATCGCTTTATTCTCTAATCCGCGAATCATTGGCGTCCAGGCGTCCGTCTCCGGAGTGACTTGCAAAGTATCCTCGACCATCTGCAGCTTCGCATCCATCGAATCGATATAGTGCAAAGCAACAGCTTCGGGAATCTGCGGCAGCACAGGGCTTCCCCATTCCGGTAAATTATGATGCGAGAGCACGATATGCTGCAGACCGACAACCACGTCGGATTGCAAATCCAAGGCATGGTGCAAAGCCGCCTCCGTAATCCAATTCGACGCCATCGATATATGACCGAGCAGCTTACCCTGTACGCTGTACTCCGTCACAATGCCCAGCTGCGCAATCATTTCCTCGGGTTTCGCGATATCATGCAAGATGATGCCTGCTTTGATTAGATCCGGATTAAGAAATGGGCGCTGTTTACATATAAACTCGCCAATTTCCAGCATTCGCACAATGTGATAAGCTAGCCCCGCGAAATAGGCATGATGGTGCGTTTTGGCAGCAGGATAATGATTAAGCTTCTCCCCAACCTTCGCTACGCAAAAAGAAACAATCGATTTAATGTTTGGATGCTCAATGCTTTCCAACACGCCATTTATGGTATGAATAAGATCGACAGGACTAATAGGAGCCGACCGGATGAACTCAGTCATTTGTACGCCATCTTCCGGCAGCACCTTGCGAATTCTAGCAATCTTCACTTGCAATCTATCGCGATAGGTCTGAACGACCCCTTGAACCTTCACCAATGTCATTGGGAAAAAGGTTTCCTTATCAGCGGCGCTGACGTCMCACATTTTCGCCGAAATCTGCCCACTGGCGTCGCACAGCACAATATCCATGAAATCTTTAGCAGGCGTCGTGTTCGTTTGCTTAACTTCTAATTCTTTGATGAGATAATAACCAACAAATTCTTCTGGTGCTTGTAGCTGCTTAATTAATGTCATTTTAGTTCCTCCACATGTCATTAGGAACTATTATAC
>NZ_JBFTQB010000342.1:0-6212 GCF_056398785.1 Paenibacillus sp. 01T422
GTGAAGGAGATGGCGGTTTCCTTTTTTTCGCATCATAAGTTACAATAAAGGGCATAGGTATAGGCATGATAAGAACAAATTGCAAGTGAATAGGAAATGATAGGTCAGGTGTGAACAGCATGAATATGAATGGAACACGCTCCTTTTTACCGGAGCTATCTCCCGCTTATGACCCTTGGGACCCGATTCGGTCTTATCGGCAATACGGGAAACACGTACTAACTAGTGTAGAGTTAACGATTACCAATCTGTGTAATATGCGGTGTGAGCATTGCGCGGTAGGCGATTCGTTAACGATGATGGAAGGGCCACGTATTCCCTTACCCGTTATTCTGAATAAACTGGATCAGGTAGAGCATTTGGAGACAATCAGCTTGACAGGCGGAGAACCCTCTTATCATATTAAGATTGTCAAAGATTACATGTTGCCCATCCTTAAATATGCGCGCGAACGGGGTGTTCGTACACAAATCAACTCCAATTTGACGCTCGACTTGGAGCGGTATGAACTGCTTGCTCCTTATCTGGATGTCATGCATATCTCCTTTAATTACTTGAATGCTGACGATTTCCACCAAGTTGGTTTCGTTAATTCGCAGCATCCAGTAGGCCGCGAAACAGCCGTGCGAATGTATGAACGTATGGTAGACAATACGATAGCGCTCAGCAAAGGCGGACTGTACGTATCCGCGGAGTCTATGATTAATACGCGCACGCATGAGAAGCTTCCACAAATTCACAAGCTAATCGATGAAATGGGATGTAAGCGCCACGAGGTTCACCCCATGTACGCGAGCTCTTTTGCCTCACATTTGCCAATGGTTTCACTGGACGAGTTGAGAAGCAGCATTCATCGTTTGCTGGGCAGTCGMAACCGCGACATGTGGATGTTATTCGGCACACTGCCGTTTTTTGCTTGTAATGAGCTCGAAGAGGACCGATTACTGGTGAAAAGGCTTCGCGACGAGGCGAATGTCACGGTTCGGAATGATCCGGACGGGCGAAATCGCTTAAATGTGAGCACATTTACCGGCGAAGTATTCGTCACAGATTTTGCGAATGAACCGCCTTTGGGCAATATCTATGATGATCATCTGGACACTATTTTTGCAAGATGGGAGAACAATCCCCTTAATCAAAAGGTGAATTGCTTCTGCAGTGCAGCATCTTGTTGCGGCCCGAACTTGCTGGTAGCCGATTCGTATTATCGTTCCATTGATTTTAAAAGCCGACAAGCTATTATCTAATATCATCTATCTGAAGGAGTTATCCGCACTTGCCACATACTTCCTTTGACATTGGTTCAATTGTTCTTAATCTGGTATTAGTAATTATCCTCGTTCTGCTGAATGGCTTCTTCGTTGCTGCTGAATTTGCCCTTGTCAAGGTGCGGCATTCCCGCATCCAGCAGCTGCTCAATGAAGGCAGCAGCAAGGCAAAGTATGCCGACAAAGTTACATCGGAATTAGATACGTATCTGTCAGCCACACAGCTCGGAATTACTTTAGCCTCATTAGGTTTAGGTTGGGTAGGGGAGCCGGCTGTTTCTGAGTTGATCATGGAACCGTTTTTCCACGTAATAGGTTTAGAAGCCTCTGTGTATACGCATGCGATATCTTTCATCGTAGCTTTTGGTTTCATTACCTTCCTTCATATCGTGCTGGGGGAACTGGCGCCTAAGTCTTTCGCGATTCAAAAAGCAGAATTAACCTCACTGTGGCTCTCTGCACCGTTGCTGTACTTCTATCGTGTGTTCCGTCCGATCATTTGGGTGCTCAATGGTACGGCGAACAAATTTCTGTCATGGATTGGCGTAGAACCCGCTAGTGAGCATGAGTCAGCACATACAGAGGAAGAGATACGTATTCTGATGGACGAGAGCGTGAGGAGCGGACATATCGATCAAGATGAAATGGTGCTTTTTGATAATATTTTTGAATTCTCAGAGCGGATTGCAAGAGAGGTCATGCTGCCGCGGACCGATATGGATTGTTTATATCTAGAGATGAGCTTTATCGAAAACTTGCGGATGGTTCATGAAACGAAACATACCCGTTATCCTGTTGCTGACGATGATAAAGATAGAATTGTCGGATTCGTACATATTACCGATTTGTTGACGGCTGATCCCGACGTGGAGCACGAGATAAGTGAATTCATACGACCTATTCTGAATGTGCCGGAGTCCATGGAAATAAGCCGCGTTTTGAAATTAATGCAGAAAAAGCATTCGCAATTAGCGATTGTTGTGGATGAATACGGCGGTACTGCAGGTTTTCTCACATTAGAGGACATTATGGAGGAAATCGTTGGCGAGCTGCACGACGAATTCGATATTGACGAACGACCAGAAGTTGAAGTGAAAGATAAGTATACATCCGTAGACGGACGTGTGCTCATTGAAGACTTGAATGATATGCTGGACCTGGAAATTGAAGACGAGGATGTAGACTCAATAGGCGGATGGTTATTTAAGAAGCTGGAAGGAGCCCCGGTCAAAGGTAAAAGAGTGGCTTCAGGCAATCATGTTTTTGAAGTTTCTGAAGTAGATCGATTGCGGATTGTACGTATACATATTACCAAAATCAACGCTGTAAAGCCTGGAAATGAATAATCGGAGGAATTCCTATGTCGCTTAAGACGACACTAATCATAGTGCTTGGATTGCTGGTCCTATACGGATTTTTCACAATAGGGTTACCTTTCCTGCTTGCCTTGGTTACAGCTATTTTTTTGGATCCTCTAACGTTGCTGCTGATGCGAGGTATGAAGGTTAACCGGTTGGTTGCTGCTTCGATCATCAGTACCATTTTTACGCTGCTGACGATGGCTTTGTTCTATTTCATAGGGTTTAATGTCGTGACAGAAGTCATTGATCTCGGCAGAAAAGCACCCAATTATATGGATGGTGTCAATAAATACGTCGATCACGCCGTTAGCCAAACTCAGGTGTTCTATGATTCCTTGTCACCCGAAATGGCGGCGCAGGTGCAAACCTGGGTGGAACGAAGCACAGAAACGTTAACCGCTACATTAACCGACATGCTGAGCGGAATTTCCGGATTCTTCTTGAATATGGCGGGCAAAATTCCGAATTTCTTTATCGTCATGATCGTCTACGTCATCGCTTTATATTTATGCATGTTTAGTTTACCGAAATTGAGAATTGCGTTCCTGTCCATGTTCGAGGACCAGACGAAAACCAAAATGGAGAATGTCCTAGTGTATTTGCGGGAAGCTATTTTTGGATTCATTCGTGCTCAGCTCATCATGGCGATATTAACGTATTTGGTCACTTTCATAGGCTTGCTGGTGCTCAGAGCGGAATATCCGTTAGCTATTTCTTTGCTGGTGATGGTCATGGAATTCGTTCCTGTCATTGGTACGGGGCTAGTGTTCATCCCATGGCTTGGTTATCAGCTGTTAGTCGGACATACGGGGATGGGAATTGGATTATTGGTGCTGTTCCTTGCCTTGACGATCTTCCGCCGCATTGTGGAGCCTAAGGTGCTAAGTGAAGCAGTAGGAATTAATGCCCTCGCGGCTCTTATTAGCTTGTACATTGGCTTCGAACTGCTAGGCGTAGCAGGTTTGTTCTTAGGACCTTTGGTTGTCATTATTTATCAAGCAATGCGGAAGGCTGGTCTTTTGAAGTTGAATATTAAGTTGGATTAACCGAACGTTGATGTTTGAACCGTGTGCAAATAAGGCCCTGCTCACTGCCGTTATGGCAGAGAGCAGGGGCTTTTTTAATGCCTGAGAGGGCGGTGAAGGCCGTCTCGAGCGCATCTCAGGTGTGCCACCAAATGAGCGGAAAACTAATAAACGCGCTTAGCTCCCATATACTTAGGACCCCAATACGAGCTTGTCAGACTTTGCGGGTAAATGCCTGCTGATCGTGTTGCGGATAGAAATTGCCCGTTCCCCAAATAGAAGCCTACATGGTCAATAATGCCGGGAGAGGCTATGGCGAAGAAGACCAGGTCGCCCGGCTGCAAATTAGCCTGACTAACGGATGAGCCTGTGTTATAAAGCTCCTTGGAGGTTGTACGAGCAGTTGGAATTCCGTGCTTTTGAAACATGTAATAAATAAAGCCGGAGCAGTCAAAACCTTGTGGAGTCGCTCCGCCCCACAGGTAGGGGACATGCACAAAGTTCATTGCATCGTCCAGCAGCAGCCGTTTTTTTATTGAGTGGGAAATGCTGGTTTGGGTTGAGATATCCACTATGCCAGTTGGAGCTAATAGATAGGCCCTTTGATAATCTTTAACAGCCTGAGCTGTGATTGTGCCGAAGTAACCGGTGATGGCTGGATATGTAAAATAGCCAAGTGTTTTTAAATTGGTCTGCAATGCAGACACGGATGAGCTTGTCATTCCTTGAGCTAAAGCAATACCGCTTGTTGAAGCCGACGCCGCAGATGCAGGTGGCGTGGGTATAAGGCCATTTATGATGACGGTTACAAGAATTGCGGTAGAAACAATCATTTGTTTAGAACGAGYCATTGTGGTTCCCTCCAAGGTGTTAGATTGTGTAAGTAATGGTGTCACATGGATTATTCTTATTTTAAGCGCTCGAAGCGCCCACTGACCATGAGGAAATTTTGGAAAATCTGTGATTTTGGTCAAGTTGTACCGCATATATGTCCTTATAGGCCTCTCTGCCGCTATGACTATTTCTCGTGCAACGATGCGAGAAGAGGAGGAGACATATGCAATCGCAATTCAGAAAGTACTATCCCTATATCAGTCCATTCGATCCTTGTCCACCGATTCAAGTGAAATTGTATAATGTACCGCCACATCTCTTTATTGCCTTCCAACCGCCAGGTTTGCCGCAATTCAGTCCTTATGAGGCTCTGAGAAAAGGGACACTCTGGCCTGCTCTGTATGGACCCTACGAATCCAAAATAGAAGAAGGGAGCCCATGGTTATGAATCCACCAGCAGTACCGGAATCTTATTACAAAATGATGCATGACCTGCAGGCTGTTGATTTCGTATTGGTCGAGCTAACGTTATATTTGGATACACATCCGAACGATCTCGCAGTTATCCAGCAATACAATCAATTTGCTCAAAAGAGGAAGGCGATGGCTCAGGAATTTGAGCTGGAATTTGGCCCACTAATGCCATTTGGTCATGCCTACAGCAAAAATCCTTGGCAATGGGTTGATACGCCATGGCCATGGCAGGTCTGAATAAGGAGGAAAAAGCATGTGGATATATGAGAAGAAACTTCAGTATCCAGTCAGAGTCAGTAAATGCGACCCGAGAATGGCGAAGCTGCTGCTGGAGCAATATGGGGGAGCCGATGGCGAGCTTGCTGCGGCTTTGCGTTATTTGAATCAGCGATATGCGATTCCGGATAAGGTTGTGGGGTTGCTAACAGATATTGGGACAGAGGAGTTTGCACATCTCGAGATGATTGCAACAATGGTTTATAAACAAACAAATGCTTAATTGCAACAAATGTGATATACTCTCCTCAAGGAATATTATACCATGAGGGGATGAAATATCATGGCGATTAAGAAGGTTGCAATTTATTGCAGAAAAAGCCGCGAAGCCGATGACAAGACAACTGCATCCATAGATGGACAAGCTAATTCTCTGATAGAACTATGTGAAAAGCGTGGGTATGTGTATGATCTGTACAGTGAGACAGGATCGTCCCAAGAATGGGATCGTCCAGAGTTCCAGAAGCTTCTGTCCAAGATCAAGCACTATGAATATGATGCCATCGTTTGCACCGAACAATCTCGCTTGACTCGGAACACGAAACATTACGAGGAAGTCAAAGAGATCATGATTAAGACAGGGTGTGTCCTTGTTACACCAACATCGATGACGGACTATACCAATGAAGATCAAATGTTCAGCGGTGACATTATTGCGCTAATTGAAAAGAGAGAATGGCAAACTACAAGAAAGCGTCTAATGAGGGGTTCTAGGGAATCGGCAAAGAAGGGCAATTGGATGGGCAAAAAAGTTCCTTTAGGATATCAATACAATCGTGACACGAAGAACCTTGAGATTGTTCCTGAGGAAGCAGAGATCATTGTGCGCATGTTCAATGAGTATGTGTCGGGAAAGTCTACCACAACTATAGCATACGACTTCACCAATGCTGGAATTACTAACATGCAATGGAGTTCATCTTCAGTGGCACGAATGATTTCCAACGTTGTTTATGCTGGACACTCTTCCTACG
>NZ_JBFTQB010000343.1:0-7355 GCF_056398785.1 Paenibacillus sp. 01T422
CTTCAATAAAGGAGGCCAATGACCCGCTTTGTTTCATCGTCAGGATGACTTTGCCCAAGTGAAGCTCTTCGTAGAATGGTGTTTCCAGTACCCCGATATCTTTCTGAATTTCAATCATATCCAGCGCGGTTTGATAGCTTATCTTGAGGAGAGAGGGGTCACTTAATCTTTTGCCAATTCCCAGAAAAGGCGTGAAAAGCGCCGTCTCTTGCAGGTTTTCCGTCTTCTGTAAGCGCTGAATGGCCCTTATCATTCGATCCTGAAAAGGTACTGATCCTAGCTGATCAAGCAAGATGAAAATGAAATGAGAATTAGTAAAGGCAGGGACCAAATAGAAGCCTTCACCTTCGAAAATGGATCGTGCTACCATTTGTTTTTGTAGGAGCTGCGATTCATGATCGTTCGCGTCGTCCCGTGCAGATCTGCTTTCAAACACACATACAACGGATTGATCAAGCCTCACATTAGGCTTCAGGGCAAGCATGTAGTCTCGAATGGTTTGCTGGGTGTGCTTACCGTTCAGCCAATCCATGACCCAAAGATCTTGCTTGTACCGCTTTTTCTCTTCCATGTAGGTCGTGCGCATCATTTCTTGGGCAATGGCTGTTGCGAACCGGTCTAACGCAAGAATTTGAAATTCGCTCAACTCCTGTTCTCCGTACAAAAGAAGATCAGCAAACATGCGCTCAAGTGCCAGAATAGGCCGATGGGCAAGCTTACTTTTTATATCAGGCAGTCGAAAGATTTCTCCAAAAATCCATTTTTCATAAAAGAGCTCTGCTTCGGTCTTCGGTATTTCTGGGATAAACCGGGCTTCCTCTCCATAAGGAAAAAAGGCGACTTGGGCTAGTGTCGTTTCGTGTAAAAGCTGTAAGAGCGGCTGCAGTCCCTTTCCTGAGAGGAGCAGCTGATTTAATTGCGTTGATAGGGCTTCGAGCTCAGACACCATCGTATAATGCTGATGAATGAAATAGGCATGCAAATCTTGAGTGATATCAATATAGCGGACTTCTTCATGAAAAAAGATGAGTGGAAAATGTTCGCGTAAGGCAAGCTCTTTCATGCGCTGGAGGGGTTGTTTGGTATAGGTCCCCAGTTCAATACATAGGCCAGATGCTCCGCTGTCGATTAATTGTTGGAGGAAGGAGAGGCTTAATTCTTCGTTATCATGCCAGCCAATCCCTGTGTTGAGGATGAGTTCATGGCCATTCAATAGCTGGCCGACATGCGGCACTTCCATGATATGAACCCAACGAACGATGCGGTTCAATGCTTCTTCACTTGCAATAGTTTCGGCTTTCTGAAACAAAGGACGCTGCAAAATGTCTTTCACGGTTAATTGCAAAAGTGTCTGAACCAATTTCATCCACCGCCTATGTGTTAGTGAAGGTAACATGAGAGCCGTATTGGTGATTTTTTACTATTATACAATGTGTCTAATGACTTGTGGAGAATATTCTTATAATAGGAGAGGACCGCGAGCGAGTGTGGTTTTTTACTGCGTGTACATGTGTTTATAGGGGTATGCGATGGTTACCCTTATGTTGGGGGCGGGGGAGCTTGTGGAGGTGGCGAGTAATCGCGGTTGAGGTAAGTGGGTTATATGTCGCTAAGCCAGCCATGAGGCGCGATCTGTTCACTTTAGCGTTGTAAAATAGCTATAAGGCACTGGGTACACCGTATTCCGTTGGATGATTTCCAATGA
Organism: Paenibacillus sp. 01T422; assembly: GCF_056398785.1. Lineage (NCBI taxonomy): Bacteria > Bacillati > Bacillota > Bacilli > Caryophanales > Paenibacillaceae > Paenibacillus > Paenibacillus sp. 01T422. The sequence continues at coordinate 1,706 of NZ_JBFTQB010000343.1, forward strand.
AAACGTCAATTATGCACCTAAACTGCTCGTTCCATTGGACGAAATCCAATAGAACTGTCATATCTAGTGATATATCGCCTCGATTAACGGATCTCATTGGATTTCATCCAATAGGATCGCTAATCGGGTCCTAAATTCACTGTGTCCATTGGATTTCGTCCAATGTACCAATCGGATCGCTTATCCGCTGATCTAACTCCATTCTGAATGGTCACCCATTAACCCAACCTCGATCCGATTGCTCATCCGCTGATCTAACTCCACTCTGAATGGTCATCCATTAACCCGACCTAGATCCGGTTGCCCACCCGCTGATCTAACTCCACTCTGAATGGTCACCCATTAACCCAACCCCAACCCAATTGCTCACCTGCTGATTTAACTCCACTTTGAATGGTCCCCATTAACCCAACCCCAACCCGATTGCCCACTCGCCGACTCAACTTCAATCTAATTACTCTCTTGCTGATCCACTCCCAGGCGGTGTTGTAGGTAATGAAAACGTGCGTTGTCGGTTGCAGTTCAATTTAGTATGATTGAATGTACGATTGGAAGAGGAGGACAATACTTAACGACATGAATGATTAATGTCATTAATAATTACTGGAGGCCCTTACATAATGAAGGTAAACCCAAAAAAGAGTAACTCCATGGGGCAGTRCGCTGAGCTTTTGAGCCGATATTTGCTCCCACAGAGAGGTACACTCGTTTTATTGACGCTGCTGTTGTTCGCTTCAATAGGACTGCAATTAGTCAATCCGCAAATTATTCGTTATTTTATCGATCAGGCACAAACTGGTAGCGCTATGCAGCCGTTGATCACAGCAGCTATTTTCTTTATCGGTTTCTCGCTTGTGCAGCAGCTTGTCTCCGTCATAGCGACCTACTATAGCGAAAATGTCGGTTGGAAAACGACGAATAAACTACGCGTTGATTTGGCGGCACATTGCTTGTCACTGGATATGTCCTTTCATAAATCGCATACATCAGGTTCACTAATTGAGCGTGTCGACGGCGATGTGAATGCGCTTGCGAATTTCTTCTCTAGCATGATTATTCATTTATTCGGTAATCTGCTTTTGATGGCAGGCATTATTGTCCTATTATTCCGTGAGAATTGGATTATTGGCGCAGGCATGGCTTTTTTCGTCGTTTTTGCCGTTTTTATGATTCAGTGGATTCGTAAATTTGCTGTTCCTGTGTGGGCGGGCTGGCGGCAGGCAAATGCTGAGTTTTATGGTTTTATCGGCGAACATTTGGAAGGAACGGAAGATATCCGCGCCAACGGAGCCGTAGGATTCGTGATGAATCGTTTTTATACGATGCTAAGAAAAATGCTGCCGCTGCGAGTCAAAGCCTTTCTAGGCTTTTGCGCGATGTGGAATATGTCGATTTTCGTTTTTGCATTGGGCAATGCCATGGCTTTCGGAATTAGTGCTTATCTATGGTATAGCCACAACATCTCGCTCGGTACGGTGTATTTAATTTTCTTTTATACAGAGCTGTTAGCCAAGCCCATTGAGAAAATCCGTACACAAATGGAGGATTTGCAGAAAGCAGATGCAAGCATTTCCCGGATTCGCGAACTATTTGCTACACAATCTGAGATCAAAGATGGACCAGGTGCATTGCTGCCAAAAGGACCACTTCGTGTTGAATTCCGTGATGTAACCTTCAGTTACGATGGGGATCTGCCTACTCTCAAAGGTGTAGAGTTGGACTTAAAGCCAGGGGAAGTCTTAGGCTTACTAGGGCGAACGGGCAGCGGTAAGTCAACGATGGCTAGACTTTTGCTGCGGTTTTATGACCCGCAAGGTGGCACAATTGCTCTAGGTGGGACCGATATACGTGACTGTACTTTGGCGGAGCTACGCAAACATGTCGCACTCGTGACGCAAAATATTGAGATTATGCAGGGAACAATTCGCGATAATTTGACCTTTTATGATAACGCCATTTCGGATAAAGAAATTGTCGATGTACTTACTGAACTTGGACTCGGCTCGTGGTATGAGTCAATGCCAGAAGGGCTGGATACGATGTTGGCCTCAGGTGGGGGCAGCTTATCCGCGGGTGAAGCGCAATTGCTGGCGTTCGCACGGGTATTTTTAACGAAACCAGGACTTGTTATTATGGATGAAGCATCCTCTAGACTAGACCCCTTGACAGAACAGCGCATTGAGAAAGCTGTATCCAAGCTGCTAACAGAACGATCCTGTATCATGATCGCGCACCGATTAACTACAGTGCAGCGTGCGGATCATATCCTTATTTTGGATAATGGCCATGTGATGGAAACGGGGAGAAGAGAGCAGTTGGCCGCAGACCCAAATTCTCGATTCAGCCAATTACTTGCAACGGGGCTTGAGGAGGTATTGGTATGACTACGTTTCACTATTTGTGGCGACTAATTATGTACCGACCTTTGCGTTATTTTATTAATGCGATTGCTTGGACAATTATTTATTTGGCACCGATCGTGCCAGGTTTGATTACGAAACAATTTTTCGACTCTTTGACGGGGAATTCTACTTTGAGCTATGGCGTATGGGGTTTGATTGCGCTGCTCATTGCAGCTGCTTTAGGGCGAATTTGCCTTATTGTTATCGGTTTTATAACCGATGTTCATTTCCGCTTTCGGATGGGGATGCTGCTGAGACGTAACTTGCTTGAGCATGTTTTAAAGCAGCCAGGCGCACAAGCTATTCCGGTTTCTCCAGGGGAAGCAATTAGTCATTTTCGGGACGATGTGGATCAATCCGAGGAAGCTGCAAGCTGGTCTGTTGATGTATTTGGCTTGACTTGTTTTGCCATTGTGTCCGGATATATTCTGATTCGTATTGATGCTCAAATGACACTGCTCGTGTTTCTGCCGATTGTGCTTGTCATTACGGCAGCGCAGCTGGCGACGGTCCGCCTTCAGAAGTATCGCGCGGCGAGTAGGGAAGCAACCTCCAAAGTGACGGGGGAAATCAGCGAAATGTTCGGTAACGTACAAGCCATTCAAGTGGCGGGAGCCGAGGACCGCGTCATTGAACGATTCCGCAGCTTTGGCGATAACCGTCGAAAGGCGATGCTCAAGGATCGCTTAATGACCGAACTGCTGGATTCCGTGTTCTCCAATTCCGTGAACCTGGGAACAGGGCTCATACTTCTGCTAGCCGGTACGAAAATGAGAGCGGGCACCTTTACAGTCGGAGACTTCGCACTGTTCGTCTACTATTTGACCTTTGTGACGCAATTTATTACGAATGTGGGTAAATTCATTACATATTTTAAGCAGATGAGCGTGTCGTTGGAACGGTTAACGTTTCTTTTGCAGGGAGCTTCGGCGAAGGTTCTAACGATGGTTAATTCGCTGCATTTGAAGCCGGGCAGCGAGGGCAGAGGGAAGCAGACGGGGCGGACAGGGCAGAAGGAACAGACCCAAGCTGCAACGCATGGTGGCGCGAGCAGAACGGAGCAAACCGAGAGTGCGAGGCTCGCGAGCGAAGCTGCGCTGCAGCGGCTTGAAGTGAATGGATTGAGCTATGCCTATGCGGATACTGGCAGAGGTATCTCAGACATTCACCTCAGCTTGCAAAGAGGATCGTTCACCGTTGTAACGGGAGCGATCGGCTCTGGCAAAACCACGCTGGTGCGCTCCCTCCTTGGGCTCCTGCCCAAAGGGAAAGGGACCATCGCGTGGAACGGAGTGCCCGTCGAAGACCCGGGCACCTTCTTCACCCCGCCGCGGAGTGCTTACACCGCGCAAGTGCCGCGGTTGTACAGCGATACGCTGCGCAACAATATTTTGCTCGGGCAAGCTGAGCAAAGCGATAGCTTGCAGCAGGCGCTGCACGCGGCGGTGCTGGAGTACGACGTCGCGCAGCTGCCTGGCGGGCTGGACACCGTCATCGGCCCGCGCGGGGTGAAGCTCTCCGGCGGCCAAGCGCAGCGGACGGCTGCAGCGCGTATGCTCGTGCGCGACGCCGAGCTGTATGTCTTCGACGACCTGTCGAGCGCGCTCGATGTGGAGACGGAACAGAAGCTCTGGGAGCGGATGTTCCAGCGTCGCAGCGATGCGACCTGCTTGGTCGTCTCGCACCGCAAAACGGCGCTGACCCGTGCCGATCACATCATTGTGATGAAGGAGGGGCGTATTGAAGCCGAGGGTACATCGGAGGAGCTGCTGCAGCGAAGTCCGACGTTCCGAGAACTTTGGTATGGCGATGAGCGGCAATCGGAGTAATGAATGAGAAGGGAGCCAATTGGCTCTCTTTTTTATTTTATTCTAGAAAGGTAACACCACCAACCAAAGTTAAGAGTGTTTTACAACGTTAACGCAGCCAGTATGCCCGTCCCGCACAAGTTAACGGTGTATAACAGCGTTATGAAAGTGGTTAAAGTCTAAATTGGGTAATACCACCAAAGTTAAGAGTGTTTTGCAATGTTAACGCCCCCTGTATGCCCACCCCCCACGAGTTAGCATTATAAAACAACGTTAACGTTGCATGAGGAGGATGCGTACATCAAATTGGAAGCAGCCCACTTCGTTTGCACATATTTTTAAAAATATTTAGAGGGAATTACTGGTAGATAAACGAATATTTGATTGCGAGGGGGTTTAATCATGGAAATCAGAACAGAAGAAATGAAGGATCATCAGGCTATTTATCAGCTGAATGTGGAGGCTTTTGGACATAGAGAAGATGAAGCTCAATTAGTTGAGCGTATCCGGGCTTCACAAGGTTTTATACCGGAATTGTCGATTGTAGCAGAGACGGATCAACAGATAGTAGGTCATATTTTATTGAGTAAAGCCATGATAATGAATGCCCACAAAGAACATGAGGTCATCGTGTTAGCCCCTATAGCGGTTATGCCGGGTTTCCAAAAGCAAGGCGTAGGCACGCACCTTATCCATGAAGGAATCCAGAGAACAAAAAAATTAGGATACGGCTCTATATTCCTGATTGGTCATCCTAGCTACTATCCGAAATTCGGATTTGTACCAGCCAACACTTACGGATTTGAGTTAAAGCAGTTTCAGGTTCCAAATGAAGTATTTATGGTAAACGAAATTATTGAGGGCCATCTGCTGAATTGGAGCGGAGAGCTTCGATACCCGGATTCTTTTTTTAGCTAGAAAGGAGTGACGGCTCGGATGTTAAAAGCAATTATTTTTGATCTGGACGGAACGCTGCTGGATCGACAGACATCTCTGAAAGCTTTTATCGAGAATCAGCACCAGCGGTTCATTGAGCTCCATCGAATTGATAAAACCGTGTATGTGGACAGATTTATCGCCTTGGATCAGAGAGGTTACGTATGGAAAGACAAAGTGTATCAGCAGCTAAAGCAGGAATTCGATCTAGCTCTGCAGTGGGAGGATTTGTTAAATGATTACATGGAGCAATTCAGCTCGCACTGTGTGGGGTTTCCTAATCTACATGAACTTTTGACCGAATTGAAACACAGCGGATATAGCTTGGTTTGATTACCAATGGTTATGGAGCCTTTCAGACTAAAAATACAGAAGCATTAGGAATCTCACCCTACTTTGATGCGATACTCGTTTCCGAAATAGAGGGGCTGCGCAAGCCGGATCCTGCAATTTTTCATAGAGCGTTACATAGATTGGGAGCACAGCCTAGTGAAGCAGTATATG
>NZ_JBFTQB010000344.1:0-7016 GCF_056398785.1 Paenibacillus sp. 01T422
GCTCTATCCTGCACAAAGTGCAAGATAGAGCACCTATAAGCTCACGAGCGAGCAACCTGCCAAAAAATTAGCTACTTGTTGCATTCCCCATCCTACTTACCTCACCTGCTATTTTGTACGTAAGAGCCACTATTGTGCACCCCTCAGCAGTTACCGGCTTTTGAGTCCCATGTCAACTTGTTAAATTAACCTACAAGTTATACAATAAACATAAAAATTAAAGATTGAGGTTCCTTTTATGCAAATTGAAGTCTCCACTAAAAATATGGCCTTTCTCGAATGCTTCTCCTCCGAAACGCGCGTGAAAATGATCGAGCTGCTCGGGCAGGAGCCTCTCAACATCAAACAACTCTCTCAGAAGCTTGATATTTCATCAGCGATTGTAACCAAACATATTCAGAAGCTCGAGCAAGCCGGCATCGTCTTCTCCGAGAACACAACCGGTGTTCGCGGTACTCAGAAAATATGCCACTTGAAGATAGATCAAGCCGTCCTGCAGTTCAAACCAAAGAAGCAGGTCGACCTTCCAACGAACACAGTTGTTATTCCGATCGGTCAATACACCTCCTTCGAGGTTAAGCCAACTTGCGGACTTGCCTCTCCAACTCAGCTTATCGGCGTGCTGGATGATCCGCGTTATTTTGCTGATCCAGGACATGTCCATGCGGGGATTCTCTGGTTTGCCAGCGGTTATGTGGAGTACCGCATTCCCAATTTCCTTCACAGCAATCAAAAACTGCGCACACTGGAAATCTCTTTCGAAATTTGCTCCGAAGCGCCGGGGTTCAACGAGAACTGGCCTTCGGATATCTCGTTCTACATCAACGACATCCCCCTCGGCAACTGGACGAGTCCGGGTGATTTCGGCTCTCAACGAGGCGTCCTATCGCCCGATTGGTGGAGCAGCAGCAATACGCAGCACGGCCTGCTCAAAGTCATTACCGTCAGTCCCACTGGCTCCTATCTGGACGGCACCAAAATATCCGATACCACCATCCAAGATCTATCCGTGGCATTCGGCAAGGATATTCAGTTCCGCATCGCCTCCTTGGAGAGCTCTCCTAACTGCGGTGGCATCACCTTGTTCGGCAAAAGCTTCGGCAACTACGCCCAGGATATCATCGTCACCATGCATGAGGACAAATAGATTGCTGAAACCAATACACCTTTACAATTAGATATTTTGTCAAGCTAAGCATCCATATAAATCACCTAGCTATAGATTTCCAGCACTTATCGTACTCATTGACATCAAACTTGACAAGCTAAAGAATCGTGCATTTTTTAGCGAAAAATGAGTGTTTTTGAAGGGTAAAAAGAGGGAGACACCTCTATTTTAGCCGTTGGCGTAGGCCAAACGCATACCATCAGCCATCGGGATAAAATGATGGCGGGTCTCAAAAATAGCACCAAGCATATGCTGAGCATCCTGATGCTGTTGGCTCTGCTTCACGTTCGCTTTCAGCTTCGATAAAAGCGATTGATTCGCGATCACTTCAAGCAGCTGGTTTTTCAGCTCCAGCGCATTTTTGACTTCGATCGCCGCGCCTAAGCTGACCAAGTACGCAGCGTTTTCCTGCTCTTGGCCAGGGATCGGCTTATACAACATCATTGGAAGCTCCAGCGCCATTGCTTCCGAAATGGTGAGACCGCCCGGCTTCGTGATGATCAGGTCCGATAAAGCCATCAGCTCATGGACATGGTCCACGAACCCTGTCACCTTCACGCGATGCCGCGTTTTCTCGCCGCCAAGCTCCTCTTCGAGGAGCTGTTTGAGCTTCTCATTTCGCCCGCAAACGAAAACGAACTGCACCGGCTCCGCCAGCTCATCCGACTGCAGCACGGATTTGAACTGCTTGCCAATCAAGCCATGCCCGCCGCCCATCACCAGCACAGTCGGCATTCCACGGTCCAAACCATGATGATCTCGCAGCTCCGCCCGATCATACACCTGCGTGAATGGCTTCCGAATTGGAATCCCCGTAACCACGACATGCTCCTCCGGAACACCGTATCGCAGCAGCGCTTGCTTCACATGTTCAGCGCCAACCAGATAACGATCCGTTCCCGGATGAATCCAATAACTATGATCCGTATAATCGGTCATTACYGTAACGGTCGGCACCGTCGTGAAGCCGTTGCATTTTAAATACGACATCGCCGCGGCGGCCCCAGGGAACGTGCACACGACCTCAGTCGGTTCCTCCTCGTACAACAACGCCAACATCCGATCCGTGCTGAATGATTTCATCTTTTTAAACATATGGGAAAAAGTATTATCATTACGCGTTTTGCGATACAAATAACCATATACGGAAGGGAGACTTTTCACCCACTGCATATAGCAATATTTGCCCACACCATGCAAGTAAGGATGCGTCCACTCCAAAAAGTCAACCACCTTCACATCCACGTCAGGCTTATGCAATCTCGTAGCCTCAAGAATCGCCTGAGCTGCTTTATTATGTCCATCCCCTAAACTGCCTGTCAGAATCAATAGTTTATCTCTGCGTTTCATTGTCTTAATCCTCCTTCGAGATTGCTTTGCTGTGTCCGTACTTTGATACGCGATTCCGTCATCCAGCCTCTGCGCGCGCGATCCAAGGCATAAACAACACCTTCCACCACAAGAACAGCTCCTACGATATCGAGCAGGACATGCTGTTTCACGAACTGTGTGGAGACGATGATGAGCAACGACATAGCGGTTACGATAAATTTGTAGCGCGTCGCGACTCGAGTCGTACGCAGATAAGCTCTCATCATGAGATACGAGGTCAGTACATGCGTACTTGGAAAGCAGTTAAACGGTTGATCTGATCGGTACACCCACTCCACCATCCGCAGCAGCCAATCGGTACCGGTTAGCTCCGGCCGAGGTACAGTAGTTTGATATATGGCATATACGCCATAGCAAATCAGCAAGCCTATCACGAATTCAATTAGCGTTATATAGTAATTTCGGCGATCTTTGTACGCCAAGTACAGGAAGCCTACAAGCAGAAATCCATACCACGATAGATAAGGTACGACAAAACCTTTCACAAACGGGATTTGCCGATCCAAATCGGTCACCAGGTCGTAAGCCATCCCCCCAGCTTGATTCAGATGAACATAGATAAGACCCACCAACGGGATCAGCAGCAATGCGCTGCAGGCCATGCAATAGGACCACCACGATGTTAATCTCACACGAATTCCTCGCTCTCCTTAACGTTATCTTCATAATAAAGGAGAACCTTTTTCTTCTAAACGCTCTAAGGTACTGTCTTTGCTTAGCCAAAGGTCTTGATAAAACCTAGACTAAAGGCTAAGTTCTACGTGACTACAATCATCCCCAGCCCATCTATGTATCAAAAAAACATTAAATGTATATTATATGTATATACATGGTAGTGGAGGTGAGCTATAATTGACTCATAAAAAGGGAGAGGAGCCGTTCCTAATGACAACAGTCACAGTGAGCAAGTGGGGTAACAGCAGCGCCATCCGAATTCCGAACCAGTTCTTAAAACAGCTTAACCTGAAAGATGGCGCAGAGCTTCAGATTATCCTGACATCAGACAACGAAATTCTCCTTCGCCCTTCCGTGGAGCCGGATGAATCAAACGCCGAATTAAAGGCTCATATGAAAATGCTGCTTTCAAAAATAAAACCCGAATCACCGCGACATGAAGAAGTGGACCTTGGGATGGAAGGAGACGAATTAATTTGACCACGCCATCACGCGGCGATCTGGTTTGGCTGGRTTTCGACCCACAAGCAGGGCGGGAGCAAGCTGGACGTCGTCCTGCCGTCGTACTTTCCGAATTAGAATTCAATGAGCTTACGGGTTTTGCACTTGTATGTCCTATTACTAGCCAGTCAAAAGACTACGCTTTTGAGGTAACACTTCCAGATGATCTTCCCTTCTCTGGTGTTGTTCTCACAGATCAACTGAAAAGTTTAGACGTAAGAAAGCGTAAAATTAAAGTTGTCGGCAGCCTCCCTGTAGATTCCGTTTCAATGAAAGAAATACTTCGCAATACACGTTCTATTTTGGCATAGCAAAAACCCAAGGCACCGCCTCAGGTCATCGCGTCTCTTGCTATCCATTCTTTCCTTTTCTCCGCTTCGTAAACCGTACTCCCTATATATCACTGCACTTAAGAAATCAGCTTCGTCATCTTCGCCTTTTCAGCTACTCGCTTCGTATAGCCGCTGAGCGGCTTTTTCAGAGCTAACGCCAATACATAGCACGCCACGATGAACATGCACAGAAAGATGACATCCTTCAGCACTACCCAAAACAGCATCCCGCCCACGGCCTCGCGCATCACCCCAACCGCATAGGTAAACGGCACGAACGGATTCAGCTTTTGGAAAAATGGCGATGCTGTGCTCACCGGGAACGTCCCTCCCGAGCTCGAGAACTGCAGCACCAGGAAAATAATCGCGATACCCTTGCCGATATTGCCAAACACAGAGACCAAAGTGTACGTGATTGTAATGAACACAATGCTAATTAACAACGCAAAAATAACAAACCAAATCTTATCCACAACATAAGTTCCCAAGATAAAAATATCCCCAAGGGTGACAATCAGCGCTTGAAACAATCCAATCGTCAAGAAGATCATCATCCGTCCAAAATAAATATGATGCGTTTTGTAGGCACCATCCAAGTTATCCACATCTACTCTCATCAGAGAGACTAGCAGCATGGCACCTACCCACAACGAAAGTGTTGTGTAAAAAGGGGACATCGCCGATCCGTAGTTCGGAATGGGAAATCTTTTGTCCTCTTTGATCAGTACCGGACTAGAGAGAAAATCACTTTGCTTCTGAATGTCATTTTGAAGCAAGCGAAGAACCTCCTCGACGCTGCCGCTTCCTTGGACTTTGCGAATCTGGTCAGCTGCCTTGTAGACAGCCTCTTCGAATGCCGGCAGATCGCTGCGCACAAGATTAGCTGCCAGATGAACGGCCTCCTCCACTTCAGGCAGCTTCGTCTGGTAGAGATCCGCCACTTTGCGGATTTCTTCCTCCGCCGCAGGCAAATCGTTGCGGACAAAATCCGCTGCCGTATGCAGCTTCTGCTCGACTCGCGGCAAGTCATTGCGAATGAACGGAGCCGCCTCATTGATCCCGCTGGTGAACGCATCCAGCTTGCTTTGAAGCGTCGATGACGCTTCGTGCACCTTCGCCCGGATGTCCGGAAGCTCCTTTTGCAGGGTATCCAACTGCGTCTGGGCAAAATGAATGCCATTCTGCGCATCCGTCAAAATCCCTTTGATATTGGGCAGCTGCGCCTTCAATGTTTGAAGCGCTCCCCCAGCGTTCTGGGCGATGGACAGTATTTGCGCCAGGGCTTTGGTCATATTCGGCACAATCTCCGAATCGTACCTGGCGAGAATGCTGCCTAGCGCAGCGCTGGCCTCTTTGGATAATTTGTTCAAGTTATCCACAATGTCTTTGGCTGGCTTCTCGCCGCGCCCGATGGCACTTTGCAGCTTATTCAAGGCTTGAATTTGATTAGCCATATTCGTTCGAAGACCCGTCAACTTCGTGATGGTATCCGTGAACGGGCTATTCGGCACATTCGCATTCAAACGTGTGAACAAATCAATCGTGTTATCCAGAACAGCCGCGCCGGACGTGAGGCGCTCAGACAAAAGGCTTATAGCCGCCAGCGCTTTCTGCGGATCAAGATTTACATCCTGCAGCACCCCTGTTAGCTGGGTTACAGCATCTGCTGTTTGTTGCAGCAAAGTCAAATTTTGCTTCACCACTGGGATTACAGTTTGGAAAGCTGCCTCATTTTTCTGCAAAAAGCTCGTGAGCGCATCAGCGAAAGCAGCACCCTGCGTCGCAATCGAGTCGATCTGGGGCAGCGTGTTCAGGGCAGCGCTTACGATCTCATCAGCTTTGCGGGATGTATCAATAGCGGTATTGAATACCTCCTCCACTTTGCCGAAATTCTGATCAAGCTCCGCCACTCGGCTGGCAGCTTTCTGAATCTCGGGCAGCTTCTGCTGAATAAGCAGCACTTCCTGCGCAACTTCCTGGATCTTCGGCCAGCGCTCTTCAATCTTCAAAACGGTATCCGCCGCACGGTTAATATCCGGGATTTTCTCTTCAAGCTGGAGGATCTTCTGCCCTTTTTCTTTGAGTTCGGGCAGCTTCTGCTCTAGCTCAATCGCCTTTTGACGTGCCATCCACAATACTCGTTATTTTCCGCGAGAAGTCCTCGGGAATAATTAAGCTCGCATAATAATCCCCGCGTTCTACACCTTTCAGCGCCGTTTCTTCGTCCACAAAGGTCCAGCCCAGCGTATGATTATCTTTTAAATTATCCACAACCTCGTTCCCGATATTAATGGATTTATCCTCAATCTTCGCCCCTTGATCGTTGCTCGTTACCGCAATTTTGATCCCCGAAGTATTGGAATAAGGGTCCCACATCGCTTCTAGGTTAATCCAGGCATACACAGACGGCAAAATGGCAAGCGCAACCATGAGGAACAGACCTGTGGGCACCCTCCATAAGTTGATTAAATCCGTCCGATAGATGCTGAAAATCTTTTTCATCGACACCCCACCTATCCCTTCGCATTTGGTTATTAATGTAACCTGACAGTCCCCTGCGCATACAAAATAGTACCAAATACATTGGATTCGAGCAACTACTCCCATGTGGATAACCTAACCTGTGGATATGTGCACAGAATGCACCAAGCCTTATGCACAGTATGATTTGTGGACATGTTGATACTGTGGGTAATTTTGTGGATAAGTGGGTGAAAGTGTGAATAGAGCCTGAAAAAGAGGGAGGGRTTTAATGGTTGGGATGAGCGTGGGAGAGAGTAACTGAGGGAGGAAGGAAGTGCGGAGCGAGAGCTAGTGCGGGATGAGTGCGGGAGGAGCGCAGGGCGGAGTGCTAGACGAAATGAGGGACGAGTGCGGGACTGAGTGTGGGAGGAGCGCAGGGCGGAGTGCTAAACGAAATGAGGGACGAGTGCGGGACTGAGTGTGGG
>NZ_JBFTQB010000345.1:0-7172 GCF_056398785.1 Paenibacillus sp. 01T422
GGTGATAAGGTTTATAACAAAAAAGACTATGCTGGAGCCAATAATTTAAATGAAATCAATGATGCTTTATATGCAGAGAAATTTGCGACTACGAAAAAACCGATTGCTTTCTACCCGTATACCAATGATCCAACTTGGGGTCAAGGCGGAAGAACGGCGCTGGCTGGTCCCGTATATGACTACACAGGACCTAACGCAATCCCTGGATTAAAAGGAAAGTTCTTAGCTTATGATTTTACACGCAATTGGGTTAAAGCGGTTACAACAGATGACAATGGAGAAATTGTCAAAGTAGAAGATTTCTTATCGGGCATGCTTGCTCCGATTGATATGAAATTGGGTCCGGACGGTGCCTTGTATATTGCCGAGTTCGGGAAATCATGGGAATCTGATGAGGACGATGGTATCTCCAAGGTATTCTACGGCCAATTGCACAGAAATCCTGTTATCAAAGCCAAAGCGAGCGTTGTATCAGGAAAAACACCGTTAACAGTTAATTTTGATACAACTGGAACTACGGATCTGGACGGTGATACGATTTCTTTTGCATGGAATTTCGGAGATGGAAGCACATCTCATGATGCAAATCCGTCTCACACGTACTCGGTAAACGGAAACTATGATGTAACATTGACGGTTACCAATGGAACCGGGAAATTCTCCGTGTGGAACACGAAAATAAGCGCGGGTAACACCGCTCCTGTCGTGAAAATCACGTCTCCTGCTAACGGAGTTTTCTTCACGAATGGCGAGACGATCACAGCAACAGCTTTCGCTACGGATGAAGAGGACGGACCGATTGCATGCGATAAGATCCAGTGGTCTGTCAACCTGCTTCATGACGCTCACTACCATCCGTTTCCAGGAGCAAGCGGATGTACGCCAACATTTACATTATTTGATGATGGACATGGACCGGAAGCTAAGATCGCTTGGAATATCGCTGCGACAGTGACCGATAATGGCGCGACAGGAACAACGCCATTAAGCAGTTCAGCTTCCATTACTTTTAAAAACAAGCGTCTTCATGCTGCCGACTTTGCGGCAACTGGGGGTAACGCGCCGACTGCGCCTGCGGATCAAGGCGTCAAAACAGAGGATACGCAAGATATGTACGGCGGTAAAAATGTTGGATTCACGGAAGCCAATGACTGGCTCATGTTTAAAGACATTGACATGTCAACGATTAATAAAATGTATTTCCGTATGGCATCTGACTCTGCCAATCTGAACATGGAAGTTCATTTGGATAGTCCAACTGGAGAAAAAGTTGCTGCCATCAAGGAAGCTACAACGAAGGGCTGGCAAAACTGGAAAACATTTAGCAGTGATGTCACTCATGTTCCACATAACGTAATGACGAATGCTTTAAGCATAACGAATAACGTTTATGGCCAGTCCGAAACGGATGGAACCATAACCAATAACGTGTACGGCATTTCCCGTGTGCTTGTAGACTTCGGATCTCTGTGGACTACCGCACAGCAAGCCAAACATCCAGACTATTTCCGTGGATACCAAATTCAAGTATCTACAGATGCTGTGAACTGGACAACAGTGGCAGCAGCGGACACGAACACGGCTTATGTCGTTGACAAAACCTTCGGCGAAGTAAAAGCGCGTTATGTAAGAATTGTGAATACGAAAGACGATACGACGAATTCCTGGTATGCATCCATCCATGAGCTGTATGTGTTCCCAGCAGCTGCACCAGGTAAAAACTGGACATTTACAACCTTCACAAGAGGTAGTGGAAACGATGCTAGCAATCCTTCCGATGTGAATCATGTCATCGACGGCAAGATGAACACGCGCTGGGATACTGGTGAATACCAAAAACCAGGTGAATGGTTCCAAGTTAATATGGGAGCAGTAAGCACGATTAATGAGGTTATCCTTGATGCATCGGGTCATACCCAAGACTACCCACGCGGGTATATCATTGAAGTTTCGACTGATGGTCAAACTTGGAAGAAGGTAGCTGAGAAAGCTAACAATACAGACGTGAAAGTCGTTGCAACCTTCAGTCCGGTGAATGCCCAATACGTGAAGATCACTCAAACAGGTTCATCTACCGCTAATTATTGGTCGATTGACGAAATGGATATCAAAGTAACAGATCAACCGGTTGTTGAACTGGATGCTGTCCTGACTTCGGATACGGCAGGTAAAATTTTGTCAGCAGGGGATGAAGTGAAGGTTACGGTATCTGCCAAAGATGCTAAGAATCTGTTTGCGTCCAAATTGATGCTCACTTACGACGCAAGCAAGCTTGAGTATGTCAGCAGTGCCCTCAACAGCCAGTTTGGTAAAGAGGGAGATACAGCTGTTCTTATCCGCAAAGAAGAAACCGGTAAGCTTTCTATGGTTTTGACTGCTCTTGGAGATTTCCAAGGCTTCAACGGCAGTGTAGGTTTGGTTGATATTACGTTTAAGCTTAAAACAGACGGGGCCGCAACCCTGAGTAAGGGAAGCGATTTCTCCGAT
This sequence comes from Paenibacillus sp. 01T422, assembly GCF_056398785.1. Classification (NCBI taxonomy): domain Bacteria; kingdom Bacillati; phylum Bacillota; class Bacilli; order Caryophanales; family Paenibacillaceae; genus Paenibacillus; species Paenibacillus sp. 01T422. Next base: position 2,488 of record NZ_JBFTQB010000345.1, read on the forward strand.
GTTAACGGTAAATTGACCCAATTGAAAGAGGATAAGACGATTGCCTTTGTACTAAGCAACCCTGATATAGACGGTGACGGTAAATTGACTGTTGCTGATCTTGTTGCAGTGGCCAAAGCATTTGGTAAAACATCGTTCGATCCGCGATACGATTTGAATCATGACGGAGTTGTCAATGTCGAAGATATTGCGTTTGTAGCTAGAAAATTGCTTGAGCTTTAAGATGTAGGCTCAACGCTCAAGAAAAGAAGTACCCTGATACCAGTCCCATTACGGGACTGGTATCCCATTCATCATTCTTTGAACAAAAAACGGAGGATTAACGATGAGGATAGCCTTTTCTAAAAGGATCATTATAACGTTAAGTGCGGCAGTGCTGATGACCTGTATATTTTCAACTGGCAGATCTAACGTAAACCTTGTGTATGCTGAGGAAGCAAGTCAAATGTCTCAGATTAAGCTAGGCACATTAGGCACTTCTTTCAAGGTGCAGGACAACATTACGGTACCTATCATGGCACTCGATACGAAAGAACTTATGGGTCTGCAATTTTCCATTAAATATGATCCGGGAATCCTTGACTTTATGGAAGGGGATACGGTACTTTCCGGTGGCTTTTACAGTGTCGATGCGAACAGTAATATCCTCATTGATGAACAAAACGGCATTCTGAAATATGCACTAATCAAGAATCAAATTCCTGGCAAGGATACCATACCCCAAATAAAGATAGCAGATTTACATTTCAAAGCTCTGAAGGCTGCTGATTCCACGTCAATCAAGATAGATGAAATTACAGCCACTACAGGCTATGCCAAAATTCCAACAAATTCAGTGGACGCTAAGCAGATCAAGATAAATGACGACAACGGTAACGGCCCCGTAGACACGGAAAAACCAGTTATTCTCATACAATCCAGCAATACGACGAATAGCCCGACGTATGTATTAAAAGGTACCGTAACGGATAATGATCCGAAGGTATCGCTAACCATTAATGGTACACCGGTAACGTTGAACAATAACACCTTCGAGAAAAGCTTCACCCTTACGGAAGGGGCTAATTCCTTTACCTTGATTGCTGCAGATAGTGCTGGTAATAAACAAGAGAGTACGTTTGTGGTTACGTATACAAAGTCGGGTAGTGGCGGCGGTACAGATCCAGGCGGAAATCCAGGTAATGGTGGCGGAGGCGGAGGCGGTGGAGGTGGAGGCAATCCGGGAACCGGGGCTGGTACGGGCAGTGGTAATGGTACCGTGAATTCACAAGATCCCGATTTTGTATCCGTCCAAATTGTTGCTGCAACAGGCGGAACCATTCAGCTGGGAACAAAGGTTAAGGTCGTTATTCCAGCCCACGCGTTAAAAGAGGATGCGAAGATCACGATCCGACGTCTTGCTAATCTTGATAAGGCCAGTGAGGGCGGGCAAGTCTTACAAATTGGAAGTCGCATTTACGAAATCACGACAACTGGCGACAGAAATTTGAATAAACCAATGACCCTTTCATTAACGCCAGATTCGGATAAAATCATAACCGGGAAAGAACCAGCCATCTATTACTATCAGGAAGACAGAAAGCAATGGATCTATCTTGGCGGACAAGATCATCATGCGATGGGCGAAATTTCTACCGAAATTGATCATTTTGCGAAATTTGCCGTATTTACCGATGAGACTATCGTGAGTTTAAACGATATAAACAATCACTGGGCGGCTGCATTCATTAATCGTCTGGTCGGAATGAAAGTGATAAATGGCTATGAAGATCATACCTTCAGACCGGAAAACAATGTGACGAGGGCTGAATTTACAAGCATGATAGTATCGGCTCTAGGCTTGGCAGTTGGCAAAGACGCATCCCCTTCTTTTGCGGATACAGATCAAATTCCAAGCTGGGCCAAGGGATATGTGACAACTGCTGTTGATGCTGGAATCATCGAGGGACGTGCCGGAGTAGACGGTAGTACCTACTTTGATGCGGATGCTCTTATCACACGCGCAGAAATGGCAGTAATGATTACAAGAGCGCTGCATACAACGCCATCGGGTCCAGCTTTAAGCTTTACGGACGTGAACGAAATTCCGGATTGGGCGAAGCCGAGCATCGCGTATTTGGTGAAGGAAGAAATCATTAACGGCTTTGAGGACAACACCTTCCGTTCCAATGCCAATGCTACGCGGTCCCAGGCAGCTTCCATGATCTACAAGCTGTTGGTTGAATTAGGAATTTAATTAAAACTAAAATTCTGTATCCCTCTTCAAGTGTGAAGAGGGATGAGAATCTTTAATGAGGAGCATAGCGGATGAGTAAAAATTCGACCCGGGTCGTGGTCACCCTCCTTTTGTTCGTTGCATTCAGTACTTCCTTAATGTTCAGCACGTTTCAGCCGATGCTGGCGGAGGAAGCTCACATGAAAAAAATATCTTTATATGCGACTGATGGCTATGTGAATATGCCTGATGGAAGTCAAATGTACATTTGGGGGTATTCTTTAGAAAATAAGAAAGGCTCTGCCGTTTATCCGGCGCCAACGATCGAAGTAGAGGAGGGAGATCATGTTGAAATTAACCTCACGAATCTGGGACCTTCAAAGGCGGGCATTCTCCCTGTTGCGCACACCATCCACTCCCATGGATTGGACACGGACCAAATGAATGACGGGGTTCCGCATACCTCCGCACCGGTTTTAGTGGGGCAAAACTTTACTTATCATTTTAAAGCGAATCATGCGGGCACTTATTTCTATCATTGTCACGTAGATACGGTAGAGCATTTGCAGATGGGGATGACAGGAGCCCTTATTGTTAAAGCAAGTCACGGGGCCAAGCAAGTGTGGACGGGAGGACCGTCCTACGATAAAGAAGTCGTGYATCATTTGAACGAGATTGACCAGTCCTGGCATGATGCGGTTGAACAAAGAAAGCTGTATGACCGGACTGTGTTTAAACCGAATTTTTGGACGATGAATGGTGAATTCCAATCCAGTCATGCGGGCTCTTCGATTCGTGCGCTTGCTGGAGAGACCTATTTGATCCGACTGATTAACTCAGGATATGAGAAACGTACCTTTCATATGAACGGGCATACTTTTCAAGTTGTAGCATCAGATGGCAGACCTTTAAAGCAAGCCGTCGATAAGCAATCTATCACCTTGGCATCAGCAGAACGCTACGATATTCTGGTCAAGTTCGACCAGGCAGGCACCTATTCGGCCCAGTTCGATGGACAGACGAAATAAATGTAACAGGAATTTGTGAGGGAGGTGACTGCGATGATTCGTATTGCAACGATAAGGTGGGGGTTTATACTCACCGCTTTATTTACATTATTCGTTGTATCAACTGCGGTTGCTCATGCAGCCACGGTTCAGAAGGTCCAGCTGTACGCTACGGACGGCAATATGACATTAGCGGATGGGAATCAGGTATATATATGGGGATACAGTCTCCAAAACAAGCCGGGTACAGCCGTTTTCCCAGGACCCAAGATTGAAGTGGAAGAAGGGGATAGCGTCGAGGTCACTGTGACGAATATTGGCCCGCAAAAAGCCGGGGCTGATTTCCAGGTCCATTCGCTGCATGTAGTTGGCGTGGATGATCAAGGCAAGGCTGGTCCAACGCTGTCTGTCGGCCAAAGTGACACGCGGCTGATTCATGCTGATCAAGCAGGTTCCCATTTCTACTATTCTTATGATCCCGATCAATATGGGTTACAAATGGGATTGAATGGTCCTTTTATTGTGAAAGCAAAGGGCTCGGTCAGTCAAGCGTGGACACATGGACCGCGTTTTGATAAAGAGTATATATTTCACATGAATGAGCTTGATCCAGATTGGCACAAGGCCGTCGAGGGCGGCAATGTGTATGATCGTCAAAAGTTTCATCCTCGCTTTTGGACGATCAATGGAAAGTCATTTCCTGATGTGGAGAATGATCCTGCTTCCATGGTTCATGGCCGAGTAGGGGAGAAAATTCTGGTCCGCTTGATTAACCCAGGATTCGATGAACATCCGATGCACCTTCATGGGCATCATTTTCAGGTCATTGCAGAGAATGGCGTACCGTTACCTGTGCCCATCGATAAGGACACCGTGGCTGTGGATCCAGGGGAAACCAAGGATATCCTCATTGTGTTTGACCAAAGCGGCCATTTTCCATTTCATAGTCACAAGATTCTGGATAATACGAATGATGGGGTTTATCCAGGCGGGTTACATACGATGACGCATATTGAAGAGGCGGGAAATGAGAACAGTGGCATGATTTCCTTCCAGGTTGGAAGTACGCATGCGATGGTGAATGGTGACCACGTCATGCTCAATACGGCTCCATTTCAGTTGCAAGGGGAGACTTATCTACCTTTTGAGTTTATTGCCGATCAATTCGGCGGCACCTTACAGGCGCGCACAGAGGATCGCAGTTTTACCTACAAGACGGCAAATACCGAGATGGCGTTATGGTTTATTCAAAAACAAGCCATTAGGAATGGACAACAAATCGAGCTGCCTGCTCCACTCTTGCAGGTGGAAGGAAAAGCGATGGTTCCGCTAAGTGCCATTTCAACCCTCTTATGCCCAAAGGTGAGTACAGATAGTTCCACGGGTACGATTACGATTGAGTATCAAGCTGGACAGGAATGCCAAAGCCCTGAGCATGATGGGACTTCGCCTGTTGTAACGGC
>NZ_JBFTQB010000346.1:0-6178 GCF_056398785.1 Paenibacillus sp. 01T422
ATATTGGCGGAGGAACGAGCCAAGTTGCGATTATCTCACTTGGCGGCATTGTCGTAAGTGAAGCGATTCGACGTGGAGGCATGTCCATTGACCAAGATATTATTGAATATGTGAAACGTGCCTACAATATGGTTATTGGCGAACGCACAGCTGAGGACATTAAGAAAAATGTCGCAACAGTCGCAAAACCTGTTAAGGAAATCACGATGGACATTCGAGGACGCGACTTGATGGAAGGATTGCCGCGAAGCATTACGATTTCTTCAACGGAGATTTATGATATTTTCGATGATTTTATGATTGCACTCGTGGAGTGCATTCGGCTTGCCATGGAGAAATGTCCACCTGAGCTTGCTGGCGATGTTATGGAGCAAGGCATTCTGCTTTGCGGAGGCGGCGCTTTGCTCGAAGGGTTGGACAAGCGTCTACAGCAAGAATTAGGCGTACCCGTGTTTCTTGCCGAACATCCGATGGCATGTATTGCTCAAGGGACAGGGAAAATGATAAACTTCAATGGGGCGATAATTGAACGATCTGCCAAACTGATCACAGAGTCTGACAAGTTGATGACAGAGAAGCAAGAGAGCGTCCAATAAAGGAGGCTTTTCCATTGAAGTTTAGAGCTGTATCTGAGCAAACTAAAATGAATTATATGATGTGGAGCATTAGAAAAGAGATTATCAAAGAAAATGTGTATTTGAACGCACTGCCTTATGATCCCACACCTATTATGGAGATCGTTAAGCAATTCCTGGATGCATGGGATCCTATCGGGATTTTAGATATGAACGCGCTCGATGACGAATATGAAGGTGAAACACGTACGTTAACGATTTACATAACGAAACACCTAGTAGACTTAGATGCACATAGACTTAGCGAAGAGATTAACAAGTTGTTTCGCGCATCCTTTGGCGAAGAGTATCAAGATCAGGATACTTCGGCTGAAGTTGCAGCGGTAATCCTTTATTCTCTTCGCAACAATCAAATTTTAGCTTAATCGTTGAAGCGAGTTTGGCACCGTCCTTGGTGCCTTTTTTGCGCGGCATGAGACCCGTCATGGTTGCATTAACAGGCATTTTATAAGAGAATAGAGCGAAGGTATAGAGAAATGGGGTGTCATCGTGAGCGAAATGCTGAACAAATACTGTGCCAAATTATTTGGCAAAACCGGTTTTATTGTTGAAATTGGCGTCATTAAAAAAGTAACGAATCGGACCATCCACGTGGATTGGGGAACGAAGACGTGGATCTATCAGAACAAGGATTTCATATGGATGCCGCTAGCTAAGGAAGAGTTTGAACAAAAATATAAGAAACCAAAATTCTCTGAAGCGGCGTTAAACCGAGCTGTTGAATTAGGGTTGAAAATAACTTATAACTAACATACAGGCAAATGAAATCAAAATGACCTAAAGTTCCTATTGGGAACTTCAGGTCATTTTTTAAAATGAACAAAAAAAGGAGATACAGGGATGAATAAGCGAAAAGTTGCAGCTATCACAGGTGGAGGACATGGTATTGGACGTGCTATTGCACTGGCTTTTGCCCAAGAAGGTTACAGTGTTTCCATAGCGGATATTCATGAAGATGCCGGTTTGGAGACGGCCAAGATTTTGAATTCCTATACAGAGGATGTCCTTTTCACAAAGGTCGATGTCTCGAAGGAAGATGAAATTAGGCAGTGGATGGAGCGGACGGTCACTGGCTTAGGCGGGATTGACGTTCTTGTTAATAATGCAGGCATTATGCATAATGCGGATGTTCTTGATCTCACGAGCGAACAATTCATGCGGGTCATCTCTGTTAATTTAGGCGGCGCTTTCATGTGTTCCCAAGCCGCGGCGCGTGTGATGAAGGAGAAGGGGCAAGGCGGAGCCATCATCAATATCTCATCTACGCGAGCATTCATGTCAGAGCCGAACAYAGAAGCTTATTCGGCTTCCAAAGGCGGCATCTCTGCGCTAACACATGCGATGGCGATCAGCTTAGGTGAATATGGCATTCGTGTCAACGCCATTTCTCCAGGATGGATTGAGGTTCGAGATTGGCACTATCCGGCTGTAAAGGATAAGATTGTTCATTCCGAAGTGGATAAAAAACAACATCCGGTAGGAAGAGTAGGCAAACCAGAGGATATTGCCGCTGCTTGTCTATACCTGGCCGATGAGAAGGCTGGTTTCATTACGGGTCAGAACCTAACCATCGATGGCGGGATGACCGTTAAAATGATTTACGCAGAAGAGTAAAACTACATAGCGGAAGCTTAAAACAGCCCAAGACACATTCTCTGGGCTGTTTTCGTGTACGTGTAGTTCCGGAATTTCTGGGAATTACAGTCCTCTATTTCAATGAAAGCGCACATTTTCTATGTGTAATGGGAACTACGTTCCGCTATTTTGCCAATTCAGCTGAATAACGCATTCATGGCGGACAAATAAGATCCTCTAGTTCCGCTCGGAGAGAAAATAGCTCGTTTTGCTCGAAATAGAGGACTCAAGTTCCCTTGAGTACGTTGTAAGCGAAATTGCCGCAAGCGCAGGTGGTACCGTGCAGGGAGTATCTACACGGGGTTTGTTATTTTTTCTCAATAATAGCGACCGTGCAGCGTGAAATACATATCAATTGGCTTTTCTCATCGGTGATGCGAATATCCCACACCATCGTTTTGCGCCCTTTGTGAATGGGCGTAGCAACGGCTGTTACGATCCCATCTTTTTTACTTTTAAGGTGATTCGCATTAATTTCAAGTCCAACTGCCGCATATTTTTCTTTGTCTATGATATTAATCTCGGAGGCAATTGAAGCGGCTGTTTCGGCAAGTAGAACCGATGCTCCGCCATGTAGTATGCCAGCAGGCTGATGGGTGCTAGGTCCGACCGGCATTGACATTACAACACGATCAGGCGCCAATTCTACGAAATCGATGCCGAGGGAATGAATAGCTGTATGCAAACTTCGCTTTTTCATAAAGGTGATAAATGACTCTTTATCCATTCCATACGACTGATAAATTTGTTCCGCTACAATCATTGCAAGATCCTCCTTCAGAGTTCGTACTTTTTCTAGTATACGTGCCGTGGTGTTGCTAGTAGAAGGAAAACTTTTTGGAGAAAGGATAACAATTCCTTGATAGGAAATTCTAATTTCAACAACACGAGGGGGCTTTGCAGCATGCAGATTGATAATAAGAAGATGGTGGAGTTTCAAGAGAATGAGCAGGTGGAAGACGCGGAATCGAAACATAATTATGAGTTGATTCGAGCGTATGCCGACCAGTTGAATGGAGATGTTGAAGCTAGTGAGGCGGAATAAAATCAACAAATGAAGGAATGCCGCAATCAATGCGGCATTTTTTTTTGTGCAGGAAGGCAGCTGCTCCTATTTTAGCTGTTGACAAAAAGATGCCCGAGGGCGTTATATGGATGTAATTAACAAAGCCATATATAGCTAGAGGGGGCCTTACATGTTCTACTCGCTAAAAAACCGATTGATTGTATTTTTCGTCGTCTTGTTGTTCGTTTCGTTCGGGACGATGTCGTACTTGTTTTTTACAGAGTCTCGATCCATCATACGTTCCTACATCGAATCGTCAGCTTTCGAAAAAATGGACGAGTACGGGTCATTCGTCAATATGGCGCTGGTGCAGATTTACGATGTTTCCTCCATTGTTTTTAACAGCTCGACGATTAAAAGCTGGGATAACGTATTGTCAGATCCTGCACTGCCAGCAGGCGAAAAGATGCTGGCAAACATTAATCTGAGTCAATTTCTAACACAAACCACGAATAATTATTCAATTGTTTCGTCGGTGACGGTGTATCGCCAGGAAGGATTGTGGATCACTGCGGATAATCAGATGATGAATGACTCAGCGTTCAAGCAGGAACAGTGGTACGATCATTTTAAGACGAGAGGCATTCAATGGGTTTCTGCACATAAAGACCCAATTGAGTTGAATCGTGCGAAAACTTTTGATGTACTCAGTTTATTGCTGCCAATCGGCACATTTGAGCCCTCGCAATCTAGAAATATGATGAAAATTAATGTTAGCTCTGAATTTTTCTTGGAACCGCTTAATCGGATTCATTTGGGGGAGAAAGGTACGATTTTCCTCCTGGATGGCCAAGGTGAATCGGTTCTAGGACAGAGTGAATACAGCACTCACCCAGAGGCTGCGAACCAGATGGAGGCGATCCGCAACAGTTCGCAGCAAAGCGGAGTCATCTATCTGGAGAATGAAGCTGGTGCTAAGGACATTATGGTTTATAAAAAGCTGAAGCTAAACAATTGGTTGCTGGTAGGCATTGTGCCTGAAGTTGACTTGTACGGCAATTTGTACAAGCTGCGTACAAGCTTATTAATTTTTGGTTCCTTGCTGCTAGTAGGAGCAGTTGCTGCGGCAATTTGGCTTTCGCATGGTATTTCGAAACCGCTCTCACGGTTAGCATCGGGGATGCGTTATGTCCAAATGGGCGATTTTGACGGGGCAGAGAATCGTATACCTGCTGATGAGAAGGTGCGGAATGAAGTCAGCTACGTTACGGCCACGTTTCGAAACATGGTCAGCCGGCTTCGTTATCATATTAAAACAGAATTTGAGTTGAAACTGTTAAAGCAACAAGCGGAATATAAAGCTTTATTGATGCAGATTAATCCGCATTTTTTATTTAATACATTAGAATTATTAAGCAGTTTGGCTATGCAGCATCGTACGCAAGATACCGTAAGGGTCATTGAAGCCTTGGGGAAAATGATGCGCTTTTCCTTGAAAATCAGCAACGATTTAACTCCGCTTGAGGAAGAACTGAAATATGTTCGTCATTATGCTTCCATTTTGCAAATTCGCTTTGCGGATAGGTTGCAACTCTCGTTAGAGGAAGATGAACGGCTTCGTCAATGTGTCATTCCTAAATTCATTTTGCAACCACTAATTGAAAATGCTGTGAAATATAGCTTTAAGGAGCAGGCTGAAGCGAAAGTCATCGTTAGAGTCCAGCGTGTAGATCAGCGATTAATTCTCACTGTTGCTGATAATGGCACTGGAATCACGTTGGAGTTGTATCAGCTGTTGCGCGCAGAATCGTTGACTTCCCATTTTGAACATATTTTGAGAACAAGGTCGGAGCAGATTGGTTTGCGCAATGTATTAGCCAGGTGTCAGCTCTACTACGGCAATTTGTTCGAATTTGAAATAACTCCGGGTGAGTTGGAGGGCACGAGTATTTCACTGATTTTGCCAATTCAAGGAGGGAGCCTAGATGTATAGTGTGCTTATTGTCGATGATGAACCGGAAATTCGTCTTGGTTTGAAGCTCAAGGTTGACTGGGAAAGTATGGGCTTGAACATTGCAGGTGAGGCCGGCAATGGAGCTGAAGCCATGGAGTGGCTGACACAGCATCCTGCCGATGTAGTTATTACGGATATGAATATGCCTGTGATGAACGGTGTGTCCTTTCTGGAAGCCTGCTATGAACAGTATCCCGCTTTGCGATTGATTGTTATTACAGGTTATGAGGATTTCCAGTATGCAAAAGCAGCGATTCGCAATCAGGCAAGGAATTATTTACTTAAGCCTGTGACCCAAGATGAATTGACCGAAACGTTGAGCAAAATTGTTCTGGAGCTTGATGGTATCAGGAATGAACGCGACCAACAAGCCATGATGCAGTGGCGGCTCTCGCAATATTACAAGGAAATGAAAGAGCATTTCCTGGTCCATCTTGTCAAAGAAGAGGTGGAACGAGAGTCTCTCCTAAGGGAGAGAGCCAAGTTGTTTCAATTGGATGCATGGGAAAATCGCCAAGTGCGATTCGTTACCGCCGGTTCCATCGAGCGTCAAAATAGACAGCAGGAACGTTCGCCTGACAAAATGCGGTTGCCTTTCGAAATGGTCTGCAGAGAAGCTGCAGAGAATTCAAATGGGCAGTATCATGCGTTTCGTGATGCGAATTATGCGGGATTGATGCACTTCGTTACCGCTGCGGAGGAAGGGGAACTGAAGGCTTTCGTGCAAAGTCTACGCCATACAGTAACCGAACATTTGGGTTTTGAGCCTGCGATCGGCACAGGGCAGATCGTGACCGGCTTAAGACAGTGGAAGGATGGCTATTTATCTGCGTTATTAGCTTGGAATTTGAAAGGTAATCATGCTTCGAATGTCATTCAGCAGCAAAC
>NZ_JBFTQB010000347.1:0-6158 GCF_056398785.1 Paenibacillus sp. 01T422
TCAATATACTCCTTCATACGGTTCTCTTATGGCTGGTTTTGAATGCGATAAGAACGTATGCGGAATGGTTTTTTCAAAGGAAGATACAGAAGGAAGGGTAGAACGACGGTTATGAATGTTAAGGTAGACTATTTAATTATCATAGCCGTGTGGGCGATTTCTGCCATTGGAATGCTCCTTGTGCCCAAACGCAACCGTCGCAAAGCGCATGTTGCTTTTCTATTTCAGCAGTTTTTAAACTGGATTCTAGGTCTTATCGTTGTGGAACACAACTGGTTGGAATATCCGGTAAGGGAGCTTCAACGCAATTATTCGAGTCTAACGTTTGAATTTATCGGGTACCCGATCATTGCCGTGTATTTGAATATTTATTACCCGCAGGTGAAAAAGGGGTGGGCCCGCTTTTTCTTCTTGCTGGCCTTCCCGACAGCGATTACGGTGATTGAAGTTATACTAGAATCGCAAACGCAGCTGATTAAATATCATGCTTGGAGCTGGTATTGGACGTTTATAAGCATATGGGTGACTTTGCAGCTTTCCCTTGTGTTTAATCGGTGGTTTTTTGCGAATGAAGATGAGGGGGCGAGACAGGCTTAGCTGCTGCGTGGGTGCTCGCCACTACTGTGTTTCCTTGCTTTAACGCTGTTTCTCAGCGTTAAAGTGTGCTCAACGCTCGCATCAAGCCAACTCAGTCGCCTCCCCCACGGCCGAGTCCCACCTATGGCAATAGCCTAACCCGCTTATGTTGCACTTTCTACAACCATTTGGATGTAATTGCGAGGCCCAAGTAAGCTACATTGCACTTTCTGCAACCATTTGCCCTCAAAAGCTAACGTATGAGCACAAACCCAGCGATTTCATTGCACTTTGTACAATAAAGGGGAAGGAAAACCGCATAACCCCCTAATTACGTTGTACAAAGTACAACGTAGAGGATATTAAAAACAAGCTTAGCTACCGCGTGGATGCTCGCCGCCACGGTRTTTCCTMGCTGTAACGCTGTTTTYCAGCGCTAAASTGTGCTCAACGCTCGAGGAGTCTGCGTTAACGCTGWAAAACAAGCTTAGCWGCCGCGTGGATGCTCGCCRCSACGGTGTTTCCTCGCTGTAACGCTGTTTTYCAGCGCTAAASTGTRCTCAACGCTCGAGGAGTCTGYGTTAACGCTGWAAAACAAGCTTAGCTGCCGCGTGGATGCTCGCATTCACGGTGTTTCCTCGCTGTAACGCTGTTTTTCAGCGCTAAAGTGTGCTCAACGCTCGAGGAGTCTGCGTTAACGCTGTAAAACAAGCTTAGCTGCCGCGTGGATGCTCGCATCAAGCCAACTCAGCCGCCTCCCCCGGGTATCGCCATGGCAATAGCCTAACCTGCCTATGTTGCACTTTCTACAACCATTTGGCAGTAAATGCGAGGGTCGAATAAGCTACATTGCACTTTCTGCAACCATTTGCCCTTAAAAGCTAACGTTTGAGCACAAACCCAGCGATTTCATTGCACTTTGTACAATGAGAGTGAAGGAAAACCGCATAACCCCCTAATYACGTTGTACAAAGTACAACGTAGAGGATATTAAAAAAAAAATTTAGCAGCCGCGTGGATGCTTGCCACCACGATATTTCCTCACTGTAACGCTGTTTTTCAGCGCTAAAGTGTACTCAACGCTCGAGGAGTCTGCGTTAACGCTGTAAAACAAGCTTAGCTGCCGCGTGGATGCTCGCCACCACGATGTTTCCTCACTGTAACGCTGTTTTTCAGCGCTAAAGTGCGCTCAACGCTCGCATCAATCCAACTCAGTCGCCTCCCCCACGGCTGAGTCCCGCCTATGTTGCACTTTCTACAACCATTTGGCTGTAATTACGAGGCTTGAATAAGCTACATTGCACTTTCTGCCACTTTCTGCAACCATTTGCTCTCAAAGCTAACGTATGAGCACAAACCCAGCGATTTCATTGCACTTTGTAACACTTTGTACAATGAAGGGGAAGGAAAACCGCATAAACCCCTAATCATGTTGTACAAAGTGCAACATAGGAAGCTCGCAGATTCTCCCCGAGCAGATCAGCTCCAACATAGAGCAGACGAAAAAAGACCGTCCCTCAGGTCATATCTGACCTTCGGAGACAGTCTTATTATCCGGCGGCGTGAGTAACGCCCACCTCGGGAAAAGTAATTATGAGTTAATCAGGTACTGGTTAACCGTAGCCTTAATCAATTCCAAACGGCCGGACTGATTAACGATGTTGTGGCTATTCTCAAGCGCATAAGCTTCAAGTGTCTTGAAGTTTGCTTTGCCGGACACGATATCCGCGCCGATGCCGGATTTGAAGGAAGCGTAACGTGTGTCGAGGATGTTATCGAATACACGGTCTTCGATCATTTTGGCAGCGACTTGCAAGCCGCGTGCAAAGGAGTCCATACCCGCGATGTGAGCATACACCACATCAATAGCCTCGAACGACGTACGGCGAACCTTGGCGTCGAAGTTCACGCCACCGCTGCCGATTCCGCCTTCGTTAAGAAGGATTTCGTACATCGCGAGTGTCGTCGCGTACAGGTCCGTCGGGAACTCGTCGGTATCCCAGCCGAGCAATAGATCACCTTGGTTCGCATCGATGGAACCAAGAACGCCGTTAATACGGGCAACGCGAAGCTCGTGCTCGAAAGTGTGACCAGCCAGCGTAGCATGGTTAGCTTCCAGGTTTAATTTGAAATATGGAAGCAGGTCATATTTTTGCAAGAAAGAAAGCGTAGTAGCTGCATCGAAATCGTACTGATGCTTGGATGGCTCTTTCGGCTTAGGCTCGATCAAGAATTGGCCTGTGTAGCCGATTTCTTTGGCATAATCAACCGCCATGTGCAAGAAGCGGGCAAGGTTGTCGAGCTCCAGACCCAGGTCCGTATTCAGCAGCGTCTCATATCCTTCACGGCCGCCCCAGAAAACGTAGTTCTCAGAGCCGAGTTCTTTGGCATGATCCAAAGCCTTTTTCACTTGTGCAGCAGCATAAGCAAAAACGTCAGCATTGTTTGTCGTAGCAGCACCGTGCACGAAACGTGGGTTCGTGAACATGTTCGCTGTGTTCCACAGCAACTTTTTGCCGGTAGCTTGCATTTTATCCTTGATCAGACCTACGATCTCATCCAGGTGTTGATTCGTTTCTTGCAGCGTGTTGCCTTCTGGCGCGATATCGCGGTCATGGAAAGCGAAGTAATCAACGTCAAGAATGTTCAGCAGTTCGAAGCATGCATCAACGCGGGCTTTTGCCAACTCAAGGCCGGAGTATTGATCCCAAGCGCGAACAGCCGTGCCGCTGCCGAACGGGTCAGAGCCATTAGCAGAGAAGGAGTGCCAGTAAGCGATTGCAAAACGCATATGTTCACGCATTGTTTTGCCAAGAATCACTTGGTCAGGGTTATAAAATTTAAATGCCAGCGGGTTCGTCGATGTGCGGCCTTCGTATTTGATTTGTTGGATGTTATCAAAGTAGCTCATGAGTTCAGCCTCCAAAATGAGTTAATAAATGCTTATGAAGTCATCATAGCATCATTCGCAAAGTTTGTAAATTCATTAAACAAACTTAGTTAGTGCGTGAGAAAGTCATTCGTGTTAAAATCAGTTCATTCACTTACAAAGATACAAGGATAAACGACTTCGTCGCCCTCTTTAGGACGAGTGCGTTTGTCAAAGACAAGCTATTGGAGCGTTGTGGGGGCTAGTTATGAAACAAACGGGCGATTTAAATTTAGTAAAAAAAATAAATAAATCCATCGTGCTGCACCATATTCGCACGGATTCGCCTATATCCCGCGCACGGATCGCGGAGATTACAGGTCTAACGAAGGCGACAGTATCCAGCCTCGTGAATGAATTGATCGAGAGCAGCCTGGTCGATGAAATCGGCGCTGGCGAATCCAGCGGCGGACGTAAGCCGATGATGCTGCTGTTCAATGGGACGGCAGGATATGCCATCGGCGTCGATCTGGGCGTCCATGATATACTGGCCGTTTTGACAGACTTAACCGGTAAGGTAATCAACGAAAAAAGAGTTCAGCATGACAACGCGTCCGTTGAAGCCGTCATCCAGCTTCTGAAGAAAACGATCCGCGAGCTGATCGACAGTGCGCCGGAGAGCACCTACGGCATCATTGGCATCGGCATTGGTGTGCCGGGTATATGCGATGATGACGGCAATCTACTGTTCGCTCCTAACTTAAGCTGGGAGAACGTGCCGCTGCAAAAGGATATCGAGGAAGCGTTCAACATTCCTGTCGTTATTGATAATGAAGCGAATGCAGGAGCGGTAGGAGAGAAACAGTTCGGAGCGGGGAAAGACACAGCGAACCTGGTATATATCTCTATCGGGATTGGGATTGGCGCGGGCATCATCATTAAGGGAGAACTGTACCGTGGAGCGACGGGTTTCTCAGGGGAGATCGGACACATTTCGATCCAGCATGACGGACCGAAGTGTCGTTGCGGTAGCTTAGGCTGCTGGGAGTTGTACGCGTCCGAGCATGCGCTGCTGGAGCAAGCCCGCCTCGAACTGGGGGAACCTGTCCAGCTAGATAGGCTGCTGAGCATGGCGGAAGCGGGCGATCAGAAGGTCATCGCGCTGTTCGAGCGGCTTGGGTACTACCTCGGAGTTGGCGTCGTTAACATCATTAACGGTTATAACCCCGAGTTCATCATTCTCGGAGGGCGTTTGGCCGGAGCGGAGAAGTGGCTCATGAGGCCGCTGCTCCAACTATTAGAGAAACGCTCATTGCCGCTTCCCCGGAAGCTGCTGAATGTAGAGTTCTCTCAGCTTAGCGACCGTTCGACTGTTCTGGGGGCCGCGTCTTTTGCGGTATCGAAGTTTTTCTCATCAACGACGGTTTCTATAGATGGCAATTAATCATTAACGTGGTTAATAATGAATGGGGTTCCCGCCAACATTTCAACGAAAATATACGCCAAGCCCTCTATCATGTCGGGCTTGGCGTTATTTCTTACTCTAAGCACGAATTATGCTTAAAATTGAATTTGTGTAGTTCACCTTCCAAGGATTGATGTCTAGTTATGAAACTTTTTGATTGCACTGCCCGTATACCTTACCATAACTAAAAATTATGAGGTGAGATAGATGGACATTCAACAAGAAAGAAATTGTATAAAATGTGGTAATCAAATGATTAAATGTTATGTTGATGATGGATTTAAGGGTTTATTGGTTAAAAATCCTGAAGGAGATAGTTTGTTTAGTAACAAAAAAAGTACAAATATAAATCCTTTTATATGCACAAATTGTGGCCGTTCAGAATGGTATGCAGAAGATCCAGAAAAATTAAAGTAAGTATATCCTTGAACTTAAACTAAGCACCGAGCCTAGAATTCGTTCATTCAATTTATCGTTCCCACCCCTGGTTTCATCCTTTCTCCATATTCGGCGTATCGCTATCCGTCGCTGTAGCCCAGTCTTCCCCTTAAATCATTATTTCGACACGCTGAATATCGCGTGCAATAACATCGATCCGCTGTTGCTTACGTTTTTCGCGTTTTGTTGGTACTACTCCATGTTCGACTCCACAGCGTAGGCATTACGAGGTTCCCGTAACACCGGTTTTGGATAAAATGTTGGCTGGACCTCTGAATGAACTATATGAAATTGGATTTGACCCCCTTTCCGATCTTTTGTAAAATAAGAAGGGTTTTGAAGCTTCTTACGACTTACCATAAAGGGCGGAATTCAACAATGCTTTTGCGTTCACTCGTCGTTTGCTGCTATTTAATGGGTGCTTACTGGGCATCCTTTCATTTTCCATCACTCCGGATGGTCTTTTATCCAACGCTCGGTGCTTTCAGCTTCCTCTTCATGCATCGCGTTGATCAAATTAAAGATGTTGGGCGAATTACGATGGGAGCGATTATTGCGGTCACCCTCGGAAGTGTGATGTACAGCATTAGTCACGGCACGCTCTCTTTTTTTCTTACAGCCATTATTACGATTTCACTTATTCAAGTTTTTAAATGGAACGCAGCTCCGATTTTGTCGGTGTCGTTCATTCCTTTTTTTGCGCATGCGACTTCGATTTGGGCTCTGCCAATTGCCGTTCTGGTTTCCCTACTTGGTCTAATCATGTTTGTGTGGCTCATTGTGAAAGTCGATCAAGTGCCGGTTATCTAC
>NZ_JBFTQB010000348.1:0-6156 GCF_056398785.1 Paenibacillus sp. 01T422
AGCAAACTCTGTAAAGATGATTTTCAAGTTCTCAGAATCACTATGAGTTGCTGCTTCCACGATTTGATATAGCGACTTCATATGCTCCATCGTTTCTGTGGTTCGAGCGTTCGCAATCTCAAGACGATTCTTGACCCCTGCCAGTAATTGAATGGTGAGTGTCATAAACAACAGCATGAGGTAAAACCGGTTCTCACTCAGTAGAATACTGCCAAGCGTCTGCATTTGCCCGTTCGCAAAAAAATAGGAAAAAGCCGTAATAAATAAAAAGTAACTCAGCATCATGAACCAGCAGTAAGCAGAGGAAAGATAGCTGGCAGCCATCCAAGCGGGATTAAAAACACAC
Organism: Paenibacillus sp. 01T422; assembly: GCF_056398785.1. Lineage (NCBI taxonomy): Bacteria > Bacillati > Bacillota > Bacilli > Caryophanales > Paenibacillaceae > Paenibacillus > Paenibacillus sp. 01T422. The sequence goes on from NZ_JBFTQB010000348.1 coordinate 347, forward strand.
CACAGGAACGGACTATCCATACCGCCGCTTAGAAGATGGAGGACCATCATCCCCGTCATYTCCAAGCCTACGGTTATTTTAATTGTGCGAGAGGCTTTGCCACTTTGGGTATACATGTCTGTGATCCACGTAGCAAAGATGAACAACACGAGGATGATGCCTATTTTCACACCTAGTGGAGGGCCACGATCCTCAATAGCGTACACTAGCGAAGTTCCAGCCAGCGAAATGAACCGGTACAAGTAAAAGACCCTACTCTCACCTGAGAATATCTTTCTCATCTGTGTAATCATCCTTTAACCGATATTTGTAAGTGGCTCTTTCAACAATACCCATGTTTACCATAATCATAACAGTTAAATTCTTACAGTCAAAAGAGCACTACATGACTATATAATTCGCTATTTTTGTAGTTTTCTGTCTCTATCACCTATAAAATAACCAATTTCAGGAGTTACGATCTATACGTTTGATTATTTAGACCTAACCCTTTGTCGGAAAAAAATGGAAACCAGATTGGAATGACCAAATAAAAATTCATCCTTTTGTACCATAAAATTCCTTTAAAAATTTTTAAAAGCCCAAGAAAACAAGCCGTTTTTTGCTCTTCCGAAGCTTCGATGTCAGCTTATCTCCCCACACTTGTGCTTCATGTCGATGACAGACCGGAGGAACGCCTTGATCTTCACCATCTTCATCCAAAAGAGATCCGTTTCGTATCCATCTATGGTGCAAGTCATGCTGCAGGTGTTAATCTTATGGTAGCTAACGCTTCATGTGTCGTTGAGATGCAGCGGCCCCTATTTCTTCCGCTTTTGGCCTGGCACTACCTTTAAGAGCTTCACTCATGTAAGGCTGCTGGATCTGGCCAGCTATATATTAATTTTTGCCCTCCTATGCGATAAAATCTATATAGGATAGTTGTAATGGGAATCATGCTACACATAGAAACATATTTATAGCATTTCATGGCGCATTCTCTGTGAATAACAAGATAAATGTCGAAAAAACCGGTATAATATCATATAAATAAGGAACATATCATGATGATATGTTCCTTATTTGGTTCAACCCATGAAGGTGGGTCACGTCAATTTTTGATACAAGTGTTCCATATAACGCCAACGAGCTGTGAAGTAATACATCACTTGGATGATAGCAAAAGCCGCAAATATCGTAATCGCCCCTTTTACAATGCTAAAATCTACAAGCTGCTGCAATGCGGTGAACGCGACTGTGCTATGCAATATCGCCGTTAGCAGTGGAATAAAGAACATAACCCTGAATTGACGGGTTACAATCGTTTTCAATTCCGAGCGGCTTAATCCCAGGTTCGCCATTAACTGAAACTGCTTCTGATCCCGCTCTAAATCCGAATAAAGCCGCAAGTACAAGAAACTAGCAGCAAACGTGAAGAAAACAACTCCTACCAGAACACTAATAATCAGCAAAATACCGTTCTTCTGCTTCGCTTCTAGCCACTCTAGGACAAGTGGTTGCACAAGAAAATACTTGCCTTCCTCACGATCCTCTCCGACCGATTGAACCAATTGTCTGGAAATCTCCTTGGTTTCTTCCCAATTGTTCATAGCAAACGTATAATACCTTCGTTCTCCAAGCTCATCAAAAGGCACTCGATTATAGAAGGAATCGGTAACCACGGTAAGATTTCCCCTTAGGATTGCAGGCGTCACGAGATGCGGCACATACTTTTTCATTTCCAATACATCGCTATTTTCTCCTAGCAAAACCTCTTTCGTTTGGGGCATGCTTTTTTGGTTGGCAATGTCACTCTTTTCCTGGACCGTAGATGGCACTCCTAGCGCCATTAAGTCACTCTCCAAAGTTTCTAACGGATACCCCAGCGCTTTGGCCAATTRATTATAATCGCTAAGTTTGAGAAGCGTTACTCCCTCTGCATACTTCGGAGTAATCAACGTTTTTTCATAAGGAAATCGCCCCTCTTTCAATGCTTTCTCTATTTCGGCAACATTCAAATTCTCCTTGCTATTTCCAGCCTGAGTCACATACGTAAAGGCAAAGGGATTGGTCATTTGCGACAATCCCGGATTGCCCAGTGCTAAGCATACCCCGATGCCGGTGAATGCCACCGCAGACACTATGGACACCATAAAGAACATGCTCGCATTATCTCGGACTCGGTAGGCCAATTCCGAAATCGTAATCAGGTTTACTTTTTTATAAAATAGTCGTTCCTGCTTCTTGTAGGCTTGAATGAGGAACACACTAAGCTGTGTGAATAAGAAATACGTCCCCGCTACCGTAAATAATATTCCTAGGGATAAGAGCAGTAAGGAATAGATTCGCTCAATTACGAAGTAAAAAACTAGACTATACCCGATACCGATCAACAAGATCGCGAGTAGCGACAAACCAGTGGAAGCCTTGGGCTCATCTTTGGGTTTCTCTTCGGACTGAATCAGATCAACTAACTGACCGGTTCGCACCAATCGGGTGGTCACTAGTGAAACCAGCAGGAACAGGAGCAGGAATGCACCTGCTGTGGTCCACATGGCTTTGTCTGGAAAATAGAAGGATAACCCCTTTTTAATCTCCAAAATATGAGCGCATATCAACAAGGTGAGCTTCGTAAAAACGAGCCCGCTAGCTATCCCAGCGATGATAGAAGCTAGTCCAATCATCATATTTTCGGTAAAAATAAGGCCATTTTGCTGCCGCGGGGACATGCCGTGAATCATCAGGATGCCGAACTCCTTTTTCCTTGTCTTTAAGTAGGAGCTTACCGAGTACAGCAAGAACAGAAAGGAGAAAATAAAAATTAAATACTGGGATACTTTCAATCCAATTGTACTCAAATGTCCGATCGTTTCACTCGTTGAGGCCAGTTCCCCCTGCAGGTCCGGATGGAACAACAACATCGCATAGATGAAAAAGATCATTACGGCAAACGCGCCGCTCAAAAAATGGGCCACATAGATTCTTTTATTGCGTAAAATGTTATGAAAAGCGATTTGCCGAAATGTCATGCCCATGCCCCCCTAACAGTGATAGGACATTCACGATTTTCTGATAAAAGGCTTCGCGGTTATCGCCACAATGAATCTCGTGATACAGCATACCATCTTTAATAAAAACGACGCGATTGCAATAGCTTGCAGCCATGGCGTCATGCGTGACAAGCATCATCGTTGCTTCTTGTTCCCGATTTAAAGTAGTCAGCAATCCCATGACATCACGGGCAGCTTTGGAATCCAGATTCCCTGTCGGCTCATCAGCAAGAATTAATTTGGGCTGATGGAGCAGCGCTCTACCAATGGCTGTTCGTTGTGCCTGACCACCCGAAATCTCGTACGTGCGTTTGTTCAAAATGTGCTCAATCCCAAGCTTCTCCGACATACGCTTAACTCGCTCGTTAATTTCGCGGTAGCCATTTCCGTCCAGTGCTAGCGGGAGTACCATGTTCTCTTTAACCGTCAAGGTAGGGAGCAGGTTAAAGAACTGAAAAATAAAACCAAGTTCGCGCCGCCTGAACAAAGCGAGCTGATTAGGGGATAGCTGATGCGGCTGCTGTCCATGAATAAATACTTGTCCCGAAGTAGGGGCATCTATCGTAGAAATGACATTCAACAGCGTTGTTTTCCCGCTTCCGGAAGGTCCCATAATGCCGACAAACTCGCCTTTATTTATAGTCAAATCAATACTTTTAAGCGCTTCATATGAGACCTTGCCCATGTAGGTTTTATTCAGATCCGTCACTTTTAAAATTTCCATATGCACTCATCTCCTTTTCTCTAGTAGTAGTGTAATCCAGCCTTCCCTTTTCTCCTATCGACTATCCTTTCAGTTACCTAACAGCTTTGTAAGGTTCCAAGGATAAACGACTTTGTCGTCCTTTTAGGACGAGTGCGTTTGTCAAGGTAGATGCGAAGCTAAAGTATAAAACTTATATTTTCTTATCTACAAAAAAAAGATGAAAGAGCAGCATCGCTCATTCATCCCTACCGAATCGCATATGGAAACGATATCGTTACAATCGTTCCTTTCCCCTGTTCAGACTGTAAATCAATCTTGTGATTTAATTTATCAATAACTTCTTTTGCTACATATAAGCCCATACCTGTAGACTCCTTAAATCTTCGACCATTCTCTCCCGTAAAAAAAGGCCGAAACACGCGGGTTATATCCGATTTGGGAATACCTACTCCATGATCCCGAATCTCCAATAATACAGCACGATCAGCAACGCAAGTCGTAATGGTCACTTTCTTGTGGCTGCCTGCAGAGTATTTGATCGCATTGGATAACACTTGCTGGATAATAAAGCGCAGCCACTTGGCATCTGTTTGTACCGTTAGATTTGGATCTACGCGCATTTCGGGATATACCTCACTGCGGATGAAAAGCCTTTTGTAGTCCGTGATTACTTCATTGATAACACTAGATAACTTGACCACATCCACGCTGAAGTCTTGCGCAAATGTTTCCAACCTTGACATGTACAGCACCATCTCTAACCCTTGACGCAGCCGTTCGGACTCTTCCGAAATACTATCCAGGCGCTCATCATCGGCATCTTGGGTGATCAATTCAATCACCGACAGGGGCGTTTTCATTTGATGAACCCATTGATTCATGAAGGAAACATGGTTTTCTTGCTTGCGTTCCCATTTTTTTGAGTCCATCTGGTAATGCCGATACTGGTTATCCATCAGCTGCTTTAAGGCCTGAGAAATGGCAGACGGGTCCGCCAATGGGAAGGAAGGATATCTCTCATCCAGAGGTTGTGATAAGCGTTCATACATTCGGCGATGACGAATATATTGAAGCAATAAATACACAAGCATAAAAACTATGCCCAGAAATCCCGCATACAAGGCAGTTACGGGATGCTGGTAGCCATCCAACCAATCAACAGAAAGGACCACAAACAACTGAACTAACGAGAAACATACAAACACAGCATGTTCGCGGAGAAACAGCTTCATGACCCTCCTGCTTCCTTCCATATTGGATTCAGACGATACCCTGATCCTCGGACTGTTTCCAGTGCATCCGGGATGCCAAGTTCGCTTAACTTTTTGCGGACTCGTGTAATATTTACACTTAACGTATTCTCGTCCACGAACGTAACATTATCCCAAAGCTTGTCCAGAATTGTCTCCCGACTGACCAGCCGCGGACTGCGTTCAAGCAAAACTTCGATTAAGATGACCTCTTTCTTGGTCAACATCACCCTCTGATTGGCTAACTGCAGTTCCATCCGCTCCGGATATAAGACTAACCCATCCTGCGCAACAATTCGTTCCTCTGTCTTGGGTGCATAATCCCCATATACGCGCCGAAGATGGCTGCGGATCTTGGCCATGAAGACCTCATGATGGAACGGTTTTGTCATATAATCATCGGCTCCATGCTCGAGTGCCATCACTTGGTCCATTTTATCGCTTCTCGCGGACAGGAAAATAATGGGACATGTGGAGATGGAGCGAATTTGCCGACACCAGTAATATCCATCGAAGCTGGGTAAATTGATATCAAGAACGACAATATGAGGCCCAGTTTCCTTAAACTGCTCCAACACATGTTCAAAATCACGGACAATAGTGCCCTCGTCACCATATTTTTGAATATGGAATTGTAGCAACTCTGCGATTTTCGGATCATCTTCAACAATCATAATCTTATACATCTAAGCATCTCCATTCCCGTAAATTCTACACGTTTACATCAGAGAACCCATTCGGCAACTTGCTTCAGGTATTGAATTCTTAGTTGCTCTAAAGTTGGCTGCAACCTTTCTCTATCGGACTTCGTCATAGGTATCGAAT
>NZ_JBFTQB010000349.1:0-6155 GCF_056398785.1 Paenibacillus sp. 01T422
CTACAAGGTAACGATGAACATGTGGTGGGGAACGAATGCCACGGAGTACCGTTTGTACGAGAATGATGTATTGATCGAATCGAAGGCATTAAACGCAGCTACGCCTAGCGCTCAAAGCGCAGTGAGCACGATCGCAGGTCGCGCTGTCGGCGTGTACGAATATCGCGTCGAGTTGATCAACGCGGGTGGCGTTACTTCCAGTGATAAGCTGACTGTGAAAGTGACGAAGTAATGAGTTAGGAGTTAGAGCCTCTAACGCCCCCGAGGGTGTTGGGGGCTCTTTTTGCTCTTTTGCTGCTTTCTCTGCTGCTGCTGCTGCTCTTCTGGCTGCCGGACATTTACCTGCAGAAAGTGCAGCAAAATGATGGACTTTTACGATTTTGAGGAGCAATCATGTATTTTGTACATCAAATTTGCGCGTTTTGGTTAAAGAGGGGGCAGAACCGCGAATTTAGCTGTACTTTTTACATGTTATCTCCTGGAAACGTAAATAATCGCCAAATTTGATGTACTATTTGCATGATTTTTGCATCATGGGGTGGTGCAGGTGGTGCAGGTGGTGCAGGTGGTGCAGGTGGTGCAGGTGGTGCAGGTRGTGCAGRTGGWGCAGGTRGWGCAGGTGGAGCAGGTGGWGYAGGTRGTGCGGTARTGCAAGTAGTGCAGGTRGTGCAGGTRGMGCAGGTAGTGAAGGTGGTGYAGGTGGAGCAGGTAGTATAGGTGGTGCAGGTAGCGCAGATGTGCAGGTGGAGCAGGTTGCAGGTAGTGAGGTGGTTCAGGTAGCGAAGGTGTGCAGGTAATCCAGCTAGTCCGACTAGTCCAGATAGTCCATAATCCCGCGAGTGAGGCTGTACTGAACGATTTTTCCATTTGGGGTGCGGCTGATTGGCTGCAGCCAACCTTTTTGGCACAGGGAGTGAAGCAGTCTTAGGGCCGTTCTATGGTTGATTTCAAAATGGCACTCCACATCCTTGGGGCGCAGAGGTCTTGCTAACTGATGGAGTAGGCGGATGACCTCTTTTTCAGCCAGATGGGCTCGATGAACAGGTGAGGGAGCAGATTGGTAACGGCTGAGCAGCATGCGAAGCAAGGTCACACATAACTCGGGTCGGTGAGCAACATCGTCATAAGCGAACGAGATGACACGGAAGCCAAGTGCGTGGAGGAAGGTTTCGCGGTTTAGTTCTTCGCAGTAGCGTTTGCGGTCCATGTCTTGCACATGGGGGCCGAAGCCCTTGATTTCCCAAATGAATTTGAGCTCTCCCGGCAAATAGGCGAAATCGCCAAAGTAGGAGCGTCCTCTCCAATCCAATATTTCATACTCCGGGTGCAAATGGTCGAAATGTCCGTGCATGGGGAACCACACGTTTTCCAAAAACAATGTTTCCGCATGCAGATGCCCACGTTCGAGTCGTCCCTTGCGTTCTCCTGATCTTCGAGCGGCGTGGGAGGCAATGAAAGCTTGATGCTTTTCATKAAAAAGGAAAGAATTCATATCGCAACCTCCTGTTCGAAATAATAAAAAAACGCCCCTGATTCATCGTAAAGGATGAATAGGGACGTTCTTCGTCGCGTTAGGTCTCATTATAGCGGAAAGGTAGAAATTTGGCTATTGGACCTTCAGATTACACTAGACAAAATCTAAGCACAATGTTAGCGTAATTGAACTACTCAATGAAAGTTGTGATCAAGATGTCCAACCAACTGGCTTCCCAAACGGGCCTGTCCGCAGGCCGCTACAGCCGATTATGGATCGTGCTCTTGCTCGGTTCACTAGCGTCCTTCGGGCCGCTCTCGCTGGATATGTACCTACCGGCGCTGCCTAATCTAGCCGGCGATCTACATACCAGCACCTCACTAGCGCAAATGAGCCTCACCGCCTGCATGCTTGGTCTGTCCATCGGCCAGCTCATCGCAGGGGCTGTAAGCGACGTGCGCGGTAGGCGCACGCCACTGCTGATCGGATTGATCCTCTATGCGATCTCTTCGATCCTATGCATGTTCGCGCCATCCATCGGCGTTTTCCTGGGCCTGCGATTCGTGCAAGGCTTAGCGGGCGCGGCAGGGATCGTCATTTCCCGGGCGATTGTTCGCGATATGTACCAAGGCGTTGAGCTGACGAAATTTATCGCGCTGCTCATGCTGGTTAATGGGGCAGCGCCCATCCTTGCGCCAATCGCAGGGGGGCAGATTCTGCAGTTCACATCATGGCGCGGCGTGTTCCTTGTTCTAAGTGCTATTGGCGTGCTCATGCTCCTAGCCGCAACGTGGGGGCTGAAGGAAACGCATCCAGCGGATCGCCGTTCCAAGGGAGGACTTGCCAATACGCTGCGAACGTTCCGCGGTCTCCTTACAGACCGCATGTTCATGGGCTACGCGCTGACCCAAGGGCTTGTCTTTGCCGGCATGTTCGCCTATATCTCCGGCTCGCCGTTCGTGCTGCAGGAGATTTACGGCGTTTCCCCGCAAATATTCAGCGTTTGCTTCGCAGTGAACGGGCTTGGCGTCATCATTGCCGGCCAAGTGACTGGCAAGCTCGCAGGCAAAGTAAGCGACCATCGCTTGCTGGCAGGAGGGCTGGCTATGGCTGTTTTTGGCGGCTTGCTGCTTCTCGTCGCCGTTCTTATCGGGGCAGGGCTTCCGGCCATCCTCGTCGCTTTTTTCTTCATCGTTTCCAGCGTTGGCCCTGTCTCCGTCGCTACTTCCTCACTCGCTCTGCAGAGTCAAGGGAAAACGGCGGGGAGCGCAGCAGCGCTGCTGGGCCTGCTTTCTTTTATCATCGGAGGCCTGATTGCTCCACTTGTGGGTCTTGGGGGCAGCCACACTGCAGTTCCGCTAGGCATCATTATTGCTTTCATGGAGGTTGGGGCAATTCTCTGTTTCGTAGGCATGACAAAGGGTAGAAAAACAGCGTAAACTTTTTTGTTGAATAAGCAGCAGCTTCTAATTTATTTCACAATTAGCCTGTATACTGAAGCCAAATAGACCAATTCATGAAAAAGGTGGAGTTACAGGATGAAGCTTATTCACAGGAAAGTACTGGTAGGAGCGCTCTCAGCAGGACTACTCATTGGCGGTGGCCTCGTGCTTCAGCATAACCAGGTATTCGCAGATGAGTCGAGTACGGCAACGCCTGCACCTCAGAAGGACAAAATCAAGGATAACCAGCATAGAGATTCTCGCGGAGGATTACATAATCAAGGTCATGGGCCTGTTAAAGGCGGTTTTGAATTCGGTAAAGGAGGTGCCATCGATTTCGCTGCTGTTCTTGGGATTGATCAGGCCGTGTTGAAAGATGAGGTTAAGCAAGGCAAAACACTGGTTCAAATCGCTCAAGAGAAAGCGAATCTAACGGAAGAGGCACTTCTAGCCAAATTAACGGAAGCCGAAACCAAGAAAGTCGATGATGCACTCGCAGCCGGGAAATTGAAGCAGGAGCAGGCCGATAAGATGAAATCGGGTCTAGCGGATCGCTTGAAAAAAATGGTGGAGTCGAAGCCGCACGTCATGGATTTCAAAGGCGTACAACCGCACGCTGGCATGATGCCTGGTGGCATGTTCGGTAATTCCGCTGAAATCGCAACGATCCTGGGTATCACGGAAGACGAGCTTGCTGCGCAGCGCAAAGCAGGAAAGTCTCTGGCCGAAATCGCCCAAGACAAAGGCATTACAGAGGATCAGCTGATTGCCAAGCTGAAAGATAATTTAACGGATGAGCTGAAAAGCTTCGTTGAACGCAAAGGCGGAGTGCCCCCGATGAAACCGGGTCAGGGTCATGAAGGCTTTAAATTCAAAGGAAAGCCAGCTCATCCAGCAACGCCAGAACCATCAGCGACACCACAATAATTGATAAAAGGTTGCCTCAATCGATCTCTGTGACCGATGGGGCAACCTTTTTGTATTCATCTGGTATCCTGAATTAAATCCCCTTAAATCCCTGTCTTCAAGCGGTTCCGCCATTTCAATAAAAGGACCCCCGCCAGCACAGCGCACGCGCCAATCATTGCATAAATCAAAAACTGTTCTACCCACATGAAAATCGCCTGCCACTGATCGCCGAACAGGTAGCCAATGCCGAAAAAAACGACCACCCATAAGGCAGAACCTGTGAAAGCATACAGCGCAAAAATGCGGAATGGAATGCGAATAATGCCTACAAAATAGAAGATAAACTGCCTGATCCCGGGTAAAAAGAAGCTGATAAGCAGCAATTTATTGCCAAACTTCTCGTAATAACTCCGTGTCTTGTCCAAATGGTGGGGCTTCAGGAACAGCAGCTTGCCAAAACGCTCGATAATCGGAGTCCCCAGCTTGTAACCAATCCAATAGGTGATTGTCATGCCGATGATGGATCCGACCCAGGCGGATAGCATTGCTGGCGCCCATCTCAGCATCCCTTTATAAGATAAATAACCTGTATAGGTCATGGTCGTATTGCCAGGAGGGATCGGAAGCGCAATGACGTCAAGTGGCAGCCCAAGCAGCAGGACCAAGTAACCGTACTGAGCAAATAGTTGTTCGATTAACCCTAGAAATTTCACTGTGAGTTCGCTCCTTCTTTCTCATGCTCTAGTAGAGGACACGCCATAAATAAAAGGTAGCATAAGCCTCCCAGCCCTTCCAACCTTCAGCAAGCTCGCGAATATGGGGAAGTGTCGGCTTCTCGTCTAGGCCAAGCACATGCTTCAGCGCGTTGTGCAAACCAACATCCGCAATGGGGAAAGCGGCAGCGTTGCGCAAACAACGCATAAGGACATAATTGGCCGTCCATGGGCCGATGCCACGAATGCTCAGCAGGTCTTTCTCCATAGCAGCAAAATCGTTCATCTCCAGCAGCAGCTCCTTGACCAGCCTGCCGTCCGCCATCATCTGGGCAACGCCGATCAAGTACTCGGCCTTTTTACCCGTGAATTGCAGGGCTGTCAAAGCTTCCGGTGCAAGCTCGGCAATCCGCTCAGGCGCAGGGAACGCCCAATACGTTCGTCCTTCCCAGTCTAGCTGGGTACCGAAGGTTTCTACGAGTCGTCTTTTGAGTGTGTAGGCAAAAGTCAGATTGATCTGCTGTCCCATAATGCCCCAGCTCATCGCTTCAAATAGATCCGGAATCCCGAGTACACGAAGTCCGTAAAAGTCCTGAGTGACTTGGTTCAGAATAGGATCGTGAGCAGCCAGCTCGTAGAACGAAGCAAGGTCTGTGCTGAGATCGAACCATTCCCACACATAACGTGCAATGTTTTCAAGCAGGGTGGGGGTCACGGGGGTGTCTATGCTAGATAGAATACGAATCCGAAGCTGTAAGTTATCCTCACTGTTGACAGCGATTAGCACACGGTTATCCTGAGCGAGCAGCAGCTTATAAATATCTGAGTTATCCACATGGAATAGACACTCATTGGTGGAGCGGGTCAAGTAGCCTAGATTTTGCTCATATTGAAAAGGTTCAGGCAGCGGCAGTGTAAAAGAGCTTGTCTGCTCGCTCCACGTTAGAAGTGAAGGGTTAAAAGACGGCATAAGTCATCTCTCCTGTAATCAGTTAGTTGGGCTTCCTCTATTATCGCTGAAGGCGGCTTTCGTAATCTTGCTTTCTCATCTCGCATCCCTTACAAGAGAGGTCCTGTTTGGGTATACTGAGCTAGTAGAGAAAAGGTACGGAGAGGAGCGAAGCCATGCATGATAGGTATTGGCAAGCTATTGTAGCGAATGATGCGAGTTATGATGGCACGTTTTATTATGCGGTCACGACAACAGGTATCTTCTGCAGGCCTTCCTGCAAATCGAGGGTGCCGAAGCGGGAAAATGTCCGGGTTTTTCAAGATCGTCAGACAGCGGTAGCGGAACAGTTCCGTCCTTGTAAAAGATGCAGGCCAGACGGCTTGCGGCTGCCGGATGAAGAGTGGATTGAGCTGATAGCGAGCCATATAAAAGAAAGTTATGCCGAGCCGATTACGCTTTCGGTGCTGGCCGAGCAGTTCTATGCCAGCGTATATCATTTGCTAAGAACGTTCAAACGGGTGAAGGGCGTTACGCCTCTCACTTATCTTCAACAACAACGAATTGAAGCAGCTAAGCGGCTTTTAATAGAAACAGATAAGCCTGTGAATGTCATTGGTGCGCAGGTAGGTATTGCGAATGCCGCTCATTTTGCCACTGTATTTCAG
>NZ_JBFTQB010000350.1:0-6150 GCF_056398785.1 Paenibacillus sp. 01T422
GCGCAGCAGTTCCGGGATGTTCGCAATATGGAAAGACAAAGCTTAACGAAGGTTGATGAACTGGAGTTAGTACCAAGAGGTGCTGCCTATATCGAAGGCATCGCCATGGTGTTCGAGGGAAGAAATTATCTGGTCATATTCTCAGCTTTTCTGGCGTCCCTCTTCAGTATTTTGTTTGCTTGGTACTGGGGAGTCCTAGCCGGTATTTTGTCGATCTGGATTTCTCACTTTTTTAAATCGGGTAAAAAGTTAGGGGAAATAGCGGATATAGAAGTCGCTCCGATCCGGATTGATGGACCTGATTTGTTCGTAGGTTCCATTTATATTATGAATGTGGGGCTGGAGGATAGCCGAAGTAAGATTCAAGAACATGGGGTAGGTTTTCTGATCAAACCCAAAAATCGCAATTCTCGCGTGACCTTGGCGAATCTCGGCCAAAGACAGGCGATACTCCATGATATTTCAACCTTGTTTGGTGTTTACCGGGATGAGGGGGAACCTTCTCTGCGGCCAATGGCCAAGCTGGATATGAATTCAGGAACTGTCGGAGTGCTGCTGCTGCCACAGGAGAAAGATGTGAACAAGACATTTGTTGCTCTGCATCGGGTTCCTGTGCTGGAGAGTGCTGTGCGTATGCCGTCTGAGGCCGGTGTTAACAAAAATAAGGGGGCGTGAAGCGCCATGTCGCAAATTCTTGCTGTTGTGACATTAACGAAAGATCGGGTTGGCGGAGGTGCACCAATCTTTGTGGTGGAGCAAGAGGAGGATCTGCAGAAAGTCTCTTTCTCGCTTGAAAAAATATTGGATGCGAACGCGCATGATCTAAAAAACGGCACGATGATTTTGGTCAAGCATACTTGAGATGCTGATATGCCAGGGTCAATTTGGCTAAGTCTCAAAAGAGATTAGCCAATCCGTGTCTTTTTTGTTATGATGTAAGTTGCGTATTTTTCCATGGCTGATCATGGAATTCGAAGGAGTGAATGAGAATTGGCTAGACCAGTACTTGCAATTGTCGGCCGACCGAATGTCGGAAAATCCACCATTTTCAATCGGATCGTAGGCGATCGTCTTGCGATTGTAGAAGATAAACCGGGTGTAACACGTGATCGACTCTATGGTGTGGGTGAATGGCTGAATACGTCATTCAGCGTGATTGATACAGGCGGTATTGAAATTGATGGCGAGGATGCGATCCTCAAATCTGTTCGTGTGCAGGCTGAGCTTGCGATTGAAGAAGCGGATGTTATTGTATTCATGGTAGATGCTAAAGCAGGCGTAACCCCATCGGATGAAGAAGTAGCCCAACTGCTTTTCCGTTCCAAAAAACCGGTCGTACTTGCTGTGAACAAAGTGGATAACCTTGCGCGCCAAGATGACATCTATGAGTTCTATTCTCTGGGATTCGGTGATCCGGTTGGGATTTCGGGTTCACATGGCATCGGGATCGGTGACTTACTAGAAGTTGTTTGCGGGCTATTCCCAGACAAAAAGGACGACGAATACGGGGAAGAAGTTATTAAGTTTGCCTTAATCGGTCGTCCGAACGTAGGGAAATCTTCCATGACGAATGCCATTCTCGGTGAAGAACGGGTTATTGTCAGTGACGTTGCCGGCACAACGCGGGATGCCATCGATACGCCATTTGAGCGGGATGACCAGAAATTTGTTATTATTGATACTGCTGGTATGCGCAAAAGAGGCAAGGTTTACGAGAACACGGAGAAATATAGCGTTATGAGAGCAATGAAAGCGATCGAACGCGCAGACGTTGTGCTCGTAGTTATTGATGGCCAAGAAGGCATCATTGATCAGGACAAGCACATAGCAGGATATGCACATGAAGCAGGAAAAGCGATTGTCATTGTCGTAAATAAATGGGATATCGTTGATAAAGACGATAAAACCATGCAGCATTTTACACAAACGATTCGCGATCATTTCTTGTTCTTGAGCTATGCTCCGATCGTGTTTGTATCAGCCAAAACAACGCAACGCTTGCATAAGCTGTTGCCGGTTGTTATTCAAGTGGCCGAAAACCATGCCCTACGTGTTCAAACGCATTTGTTGAACGATGTTGTTTCCGATGCCGTAGCGTATAATCCTCCTCCGACGGATAAAGGCAAGCGTCTGCGGATTAACTATGTGACACAAGTTGCCGTTAAGCCTCCTGTCTTTGTGCTCTTCGTGAATGAGCCTGAGCTCATGCACTTTTCATATGAGCGGTATTTGGATAACAAAATCCGTGCAGCCTTTGGTTTTGAAGGAACACCGATACGTATCTTAAGCCGCAGAAAGACTTCGGACAAAGAATAAGGAGATGTTGCAGCTTGCTTTTAATTTCCATAATAACAATCGTAGCAGGTTATTTATTAGGGGCTATAAGTTTTAGTTATTTATTTGGGAAATGGTTTAAAGGCATCGATATCCGCAAACATGGAAGCGGCAATGCGGGCGCAACCAATACCCTTCGCGTATTGGGCAAGGGCCCGGCGATCATGGTATTGATCTTGGACGGTTTGAAGGGAGTTGCTGCCGTTTGCCTTGGCATTTGGGCAGCTCCCGGACCCGATGATATGTGGGTTCGCGTTTTGTGCGGACTGGCTGCCATCATTGGACACAACTGGCCGGTGTATTACGGGTTTCGTGGTGGCAAAGGTATTGCCACTACAATCGGCGTAATGGCCACTTTATGCTTCATTCCAACGTTGATTGCAGGTTTAACGGCTATCGTCATTATTGCGATAACTAGATTCGTATCGCTGGGCTCCCTGATTCTAACCGCACTTTTACCTTTTCTTATTTGGGGAATGGATCGACCATTACCAGTTTTGTGGATCAGTATATTGCTATGCGCGTTTGCTTTTATGCGCCATCGTACTAATATTGTGAAGCTCGTTCAAGGGAAAGAGAATAAGCTAGGTCAAAAAAGAGCATAGTCTGGGCGTACATCACTCAATTATTCCAATGCATAACGTTTAGGAGGGGTAACCATGTCAAACAAAGTATCGGTTCTGGTAGCAGGCAGCTGGGGAACGGCGCTTGCCACGGTACTGGCGGATAATGGACATCAGGTATTGTTATGGTCTCGTAATGAGGAACAAGTGCGAGAGATTAACGAACATAACCGGAATAGCCGTTTTCTCCAAGATGTGGAGTTATCACCGCTTATCGTAGCGACTCATTCGCTGCAGGAAGCGGTCGAAGGGGCAGATGCGATCATTATGGTCGTCCCTTCATCCGGAATGCGTGAGGTTGCATCCAACATGCGTCCCTTTTTGAAAAAAGATGCTTTGCTGATCCACGCGACCAAAGGGTTTGAAACGGGCTCCCTCAAGCGTATGACTGAGGTAATCGCAGATGAGTTGCCCGAAATCAATCCGAATCGGCTAGTGGTGCTTTCAGGTCCCAGTCACGCAGAAGAAGTCATTCGGAAATGTCCGACGACTGTCGTTGTCGCGGCGCAAGATCTGGAAGCGGCAGAGGCCGCGCAGGATCTATTAATAAACGCCTATTTCCGCGTCTATACGAATCCCGATGTTGCAGGCGTTGAAGTGGGCGGAGCACTCAAGAACATCATCGCTCTTGGAGCAGGACTGACTGATGGATTGGGTTTTGGAGATAATGCCAAAGCTGCGCTGATGACCCGCGGATTGGCCGAAATCGCTCGCTTAGGCACCGCGATGGGGGCTAACCCGCTAACTTTTGCCGGATTAGCTGGCATCGGTGATTTGATCGTGACTTGTACAAGTCAACATAGCCGAAATTGGCGCGCCGGAAATAAACTCGCGAAGGGTATTCCTCTAGATGAGGTGCTTCAAGAGATGGGCATGGTCGTCGAAGGTGTAAAGACTACGAAAGCAGCCTACGAGTTATCTCGCAGGTATGATGTAACGATGCCAATTACAGATGAGCTGTATAAGGTGCTTTTCGAAGGGAAATCGCCACAGCTAGCCGCGCAGGACCTTATGGGCCGTGTTAGAACGCACGAAATCGAAGAAGTGGCTACGGATGGCATTACAAATGTGTTGAAGTAGCCTACACCACATTCTTCCCGCATTCATACTATACCGTATAAGTATTTAGTTCTTATCAGGTATAGGGAGGCGGCACATWTGGCAAACAAAGATATGTCTAAAGACGTATTGAGCG
This sequence comes from Paenibacillus sp. 01T422, assembly GCF_056398785.1. NCBI lineage: Bacteria > Bacillati > Bacillota > Bacilli > Caryophanales > Paenibacillaceae > Paenibacillus > Paenibacillus sp. 01T422. The sequence goes on from NZ_JBFTQB010000350.1 coordinate 4,153, forward strand.
TGGTGAAGAAGAAAACGGGGAAAAACGTTACACCTAAAGATATCGAGCGAATTGCAAGCGGTGTGAAACCTTCAACACTTCAAAGTGAGACTCAGCTGCGTCAGTTGATTAAGCAAGTCTCTGGCCTTGTAAATGTCAAAGTATCCGAAGAGACAATTAATGATATCATTCAGGCTGTGAAAAGTTCCAAGCTCGACAGCAATAATATGCAGCAGCTTATGAACATGATGATGGGTAAAAAATAAAAGCATGAAGGGGARCTTGCTGCCCTTTATGCTTTTTTTCTCATCCTATGCTATACTTACTGGTGATAATTTTAAAGATTATACATAAGGAGTTAAAAATATGTCAAGTTTGGACAAAATGTGGGCGTCTTTTGTAGCCATTGGTCTAATGGTTGTCGCATCATTAATGATTTCGTACGCAAGAACGCGTACACAAGGATGGATTCGTGTCGTGCTTTCGACCGTTGCTTTTATTTTATTTATTCCAATTCTACTCTATATGCTGCTATCATTGTTCTAACTTGGAGGCGATACATACATGCTGGAATTAAAGACGCGCAAAACGCAAAAAACAATAGAGCCGGAAACTGGTTTAAGCATACTGGATCATGCGCTCAAAAATGACGTGGACTGGGGCTTCTCGTGCACACGAGGCACGTGCGCCAGATGCCGCTGTTATGTAGCCACTGGACGTGAGCTGCTTTCACTGCCTTCCGATGAAGAAGAAAGTCGACTCGAGCCCGAAGAAATCGAACAGGGATTTCGACTTGCTTGTCAATGCACGATTAAACAATCAGGTGTCATTTCCGTTACGCATAAACCCTATTTTTAAAATTTCTGCCTGAAAGGTGTGGGCATCTTGGTCCTGCTGGAACCGTTAGTACCAACGATTACGACCATCCATACACAATTATTGCAAGCCCCTAGCGTACGATGGCTTATCGGTGGCAGCTGCGGACTGCTTATGCAAAACGTAGATATTGGAAGAAGTCCAAGAGATTTGGATATTTATGTGGATAGGAACGATGTAGTTGCTACACATTCTTCTCTTCAAGATTACTCAGTTGATACACCCGTGTATAGTCAAACAAGCATATATGCCTCGATTCTCAGCCATTATCAGATTCATGGAGATGCGGTAGAAGTAGTTGGGGATTTCAAGGTTGAAGCACTGGATTCCATCTATCAAGTGGAGGTTGCATACTTATGGGAGGGCCATAGTCATACGGCTGTTCTTGGCAACCAAGAAGTGAAGCTTATGCCGTTAGCTCATGAGCTTCTCTTTAATCTATTGCGAAATCGGCCTGATCGCTATGAGGCTATCTATACAACAATGCTTGCTGCTCCAGAATTGCACATGGCGACATTAAATACGTTATTGCAAAGAAATAGTTGGGGACTAGCGTTTGAACAAAGGCTCGGAGAATTAATAGATTCACGCTAATAATTGGGAAGTTGAACAGATAAGTAGGTGGACCTGATGAGTGGGTTTGAAGTGCATTTTTGGCCAGACGACAAGAAAATAAGTGTTCGGGCAGGCACAACTTTACTGGATGCCGGACGGAAGGCTAAGGTTCATATTCGCACGCGGTGCGGAGCCAAAGCCGCCTGTCTGATGTGCAAAGTGAAGGTGAATGACTCTAGCAGCAAGGGGCTTGCTCCTATGAATGTGAATGAACGCTTGAAGCTTGGATCACAAGCGGAGGAAGGCTACCGCCTTGCCTGCCAGGCTCGTGTGATTGGCCCCGTACAGGTGACGATCCCAGAGGATCCTCTGAAGGCTGCTATACGTGCTCAGCTTGCCAGACAAGCTGAAGAGGATGATTTATTTTAGAGAACAAAGATAGGATGATGGATGCGTGAAAATGGCTCAAGGTGTTGTATATGGCAGATGGGTAGGTATCTTCCTTAGTTTGGCTCTATTGTTAAGCGGTTGCGCTTATCCTAAAGAACTGCGTAAGGAGAATCAAATTAACCCTGCGGAGTTTATAAC
>NZ_JBFTQB010000351.1:0-6144 GCF_056398785.1 Paenibacillus sp. 01T422
CCAACTCACTAGCATCAACAAGTCTCAGCTTTCACGCCGTATTAATTCTCTTCCTGTCGAGGTCACTCAAGCCTTATTTGCTGCCGTCGTAGATTCCGTTCGAAAAACAGCCCATCCTCGCAACAAACAAAATAAACTTGTACTAGGAACCGTAGATCATTGCCGTTGGTGGAGGCGATCCAGTCGACGTGGTTGCCCATTGAATATGGCTACTGGGCTAAAGATCATAAGAAGCACGAATGGGATTATGGGCATACGTTTAAGTTCCCATTCAGCTTTTATAACCATTTGAACCGAAGCAATACGCCTAATATGGGGGCAGTCGATAAATTTCGGTACATTATTTAGAAGTGGCGGGAACCTCCAAGCGGACTTGATTCTTGGGGTTTCGCAAGCGTACTCGAACGCATGGTATACGAAAAGGCACCGTTTCCTCCACTTTGGGAGAAACGGTGCCTATTTCAATATGTTTTTGAGGTAGCCGGAGGCACCTTATTTATGCACAAGTGTGAAATAACAGCAATTCTACTGTTAAAAATGGCGCTAATAGAAGCTTTTGTGGATTAAGAGAAGTTCCTCCAGTTAATTCGGCCGCAGCTGCCCCTCTTATGAGAAAACTAGGGGGAATAGCAGGAGTATTTTCATCTGAACCTATATAATTAGCTCATTTGAACAAATTAACCGTATTATTTCCATGTAAAATGGATTCAGAAATCAGGGCTAATGCTGTATAGGTAGCTTAAAAATCAAAATTGTCCGGATCGGGCCCAACGCGACGATTCTCGTTCAATGCATCGATGCGAGCCATCTCTTCATCGGTTAGCGTGAAGTCAAAGACGTTGGCGTTATCAATGATACGCTGCTCTTTAATCGACTTCGGAATCGTCACAATACCGCGTTGTAGATCCCAGCGGAGAATGACTTGAGCAACCGATTTGCTATGATTAGCGGCGATGTCATTGAGAACCGGGTGATCGAAAAGCTGGCCCTGCATGAGCGGAGACCATGCTTCTAGCTGAATGTTATGCTCTTTGGAGAAGCTAAGCAGCTCTTGTTGTGATAGAAGCGGGTGAAGCTCAACTTGGTTCACCATAGGCTTGATTTCCGCATCTTTCATCACGTCTTCCAGGTGGTGAATTTGGAAGTTGCTGACGCCGATGGCTTTCACGCGGCCTTCTTTGTACAGAGTTTCCAATGCACGCCAAGCTTCTTTATATTTCCCTTTGACCGGCCAATGAATGAGGTACAGATCAAGATACTCTAGCCCCAGCTTGGATAGGCTTGCCTCATAGGCAGCAATTGTCGACTCGTAGCCGAGGTCGGCGTTCCACACTTTAGAGGTTACGAACAGCTCCTCTCTAGCAAGTCCTGTTTCTGCAAGCGCCTCGGAAATGGCTTGTCCGACTCCAGTCTCGTTGCCATAAATGGCTGCCGTATCAATGCTGCGGTAGCCATTAAGAATGGCTGCTTTAACGGAGCTTACTACCTCAGAACCGTCTTCTACTTTGTAAACACCTAACCCGAACCATGGCATTTGGACGCCGTTATGCAGGGTTGTTGTGGATTGCAAATGGTTGATCGTCATACGTAATTCCTCCTCATGTAACTGTGTATATGTTGGCCATCGGCCTTCATCGCATCATAAAATTCTCACCATCAGTAGGATGTCACCTGCTGGCATTTGTTATTATGAACGTTTCATGAGGAGATGAACAGTACGTACTTTTTAGTACGATAGTTACTCTTCTGTGACCATAGGTGACTATGTAATCCCGTATTCCTCAATCTTACGGTACAAAGTCGTTCTTCCGATCTGCAATTTGGCGGCAGCCTTGCTCAGATTCCATTCAGAGGCTTTCAGCGCCATCTTGATCGCCTTGATTTCCGCCTCTTTTAGCGTCAAAGGATGCTCTTCGCCTGATTCCTCCGTATCACTTTCATCGGAAGCCTCAAGCATCAGATGATCAGCATCAATCGGCTGATTGCCAGCCATGAAGATCGCCTGCATCAGGATGCCGCTCAGCTCTCTAATATTGCCCGGCCAACTATAGGCCAGCAGCTTACGCTTGGCGGCTTCCGTCATGGCGCAGCACGGTGAAGCGTGCTTCTCGAGCAGATGAAGCGCCAAGGTCAGGATATCGCTTCTTTCCCGCAAAGCAGGAAGCGTAATCGGGATGCCCTTCAGCCGATAGTATAGATCGGCCCGGAATCCGCCTGTTTTCACCTCGGCGGCCAAGTCTTTATTCGTTGCGGCAATCACGCGCACATTGGCGGCTTTGCTCTTCGCACTCCCAACCGGAGTGATCATACCGTCCTGGAGCACACGCAAAAGCGCCGCTTGCGCTCGGAGCGGCATATCGCCGATTTCATCGAGGAAAATCGTGCCTTGATGCGCGGCCTCGAATTTTCCGATATTGCCGTCTTTGCTTGCGCCAGTGAAAGCACCGCGGACATAGCCGAACAATTCGCTCTCGACCAAGCTGTCTGGAATGGCGCTGCAGTTAAGTGCAATGAATGGCGCTCCTGACCGAGCGCTTGCCGTATGGATGGATTGCGCGAATAATTCCTTGCCAACGCCGCTTTCGCCCAAGAGCAGCACAGGGAAATCGGAGCTTGAAGCCTTCTGAGCCAGCTCTTTTTTTTGCAGGAACGCTGGGCACGTGCCAACGAGCTCCTTGAAAGTGTACAAATGCTGCCCATTTCCCGTCGTCTTTCGAATGGAGACCGACTGCCACAGCTTTTGATGCTCATTATGCAGTGTTTGAACAGCAAAGCCATCCAGTTTCGGCAATGGTTTGCCGATCACATCACTGCCCATGATACGCATAGCGGCATGATTCGCGCGGACGATGTGGTTGTCCCGGCCCAGTGAAAGCAGCGGCAAAGGGTGATGCAAGGAGGAGTGATCCAGCTCTCTTAGTGTGATGAGGTGCTCCTTCTTCGACTCTTCTAGCATAATCTTGTTTTGCAGGGATTGAGCAGCCAAACAGGCGAGGGTAAAGGTATAGGCTTGGAAATTCTCTTGCTTGCCGCTAATATTGACGATCCCGATAAGCTCGCCGATAGCGTTGAAGACAGGGGCAGATGCGCAGGTTAGGAAATGATTGGTTTTAAAATAATGCTCTTCAGCATGCACGCGCACCGGCTTCCGCTCCGTGAGAGCAACGCCAATGGCATTCGTTCCTTTGCGATGTTCGGCCCAATTGGCGCCTACTTGCAGCTGAACCGCTAACGCTCTGCGGGAGAAGTCGATATCTCCTGCCGTGTGAATAATGGTGCCGTCCGGATCGATCAGTAGTGCCATTTGGCCTGATTGCTTGATGCCGGCATGCATGTGTTCAAATATTTGCTCGGTGTATTGGATGGTTTGCTCATTTTGCTTGAGTAGAGACTGCATGTGAGTTCCTGTTAGAATGTCATCGTCAATGGGGTCGGTGGGCACTAAACCAAATTTGTGACAGCGCTTCCAAGACGCGGCCGCTGTTTCGGATAAAAAGTTATTTTCCACGGATAGCAAAAAAGATCACCTCCATTGCAATCGTATCTGAATCGATCATACCATAGTTGCTTTTATTAATGGAGAGCAACTGGCAAGAATGTCCCATAATGGAACACATCCATTGTATCAAAGTGGAACAACGAACATCGTGCACGATTGTTAAAGCCTGGTGTGACGGCATTTCGTTCGTTGGCACGATTCTTGCTTATATATTTATGTATGTTATTTTAAGGAGGCTGAGCGAGAATGATTTATGCACAACCTGGACAAAACGGATCAAAGGTAACGTTCAARAAACGGTATGAAAACTTTATCGGCGGGCAGTGGGTTGCGCCTGTTAAGGGGCAATACTTCGACAATCCGTCTCCTGTAAATAATCGTATTTTCTGCGAGATTCCACGTTCCACTTCGGAGGATATCGAGCTGGCCTTGGATGCTGCGCATGCTGCCAAAGAAGCATGGGGGCGCACATCAGTTGCTGAGCGTGCTCTTATTCTAAATAAAATTGCTGATCGCATGGAAGCTAATTTGGAAATGCTGGCTGTTGCCGAGACGTGGGATAACGGCAAGCCAGTTCGTGAAACACTTGCGGCTGATCTGCCGCTGGCGATTGATCATTTCCGCTATTTCGCAGGGAGCATCCGCGCTCAAGAAGGTACACTCAGCCAATTGGACGACAATATGGTGGCTTACCATTTCCATGAACCGCTCGGCGTTGTCGGGCAGATCATCCCTTGGAACTTCCCGCTGCTGATGGCAACTTGGAAGCTTGCTCCGGCACTTGCGGCAGGCAATGCCGTGGTTCTTAAGCCCGCAGAGCAGACACCAGCTTCCATTCTGGTGCTGCTCGAGCTCATTCAAGATTTGCTGCCACCGGGCGTCGTTAATGTCGTTAACGGCTTCGGACTTGAAGCGGGCAAACCGCTTGCCTCAAGCAGCCGAATCTCGAAGATTGCCTTTACAGGCGAAACGACAACGGGCCGCTTGATTATGCAATACGCCTCCCAGAATTTGATACCGGTTACCTTGGAGCTAGGCGGTAAGTCCCCGAACATCTTCTTTGAAGATGTGCTTGCGCGGGATGACGCTTTTTACAATAAAGCGCTTGAAGGATTTGCTATGTTCGCCCTCAACCAAGGGGAAGTGTGCACGAGCCCATCACGCGCGTTGATTCAGGAATCGATTTACGATCAATTTATGGAAAGAGCCCTGAAGCGAGTTGCTTCCATTACGCAAGGAAATCCTCTTGATACCACTACTATGATTGGGGCGCAGGCTTCGACCGAGCAAGTTGAGAAAATTATGAGCTACATCAACATCGGCTCGCAAGAAGGCGCGGAATGTCTGATTGGCGGTGATAGAGGGAAAGTGGAGGGTGAGCTTTCTGAAGGCTACTACATCCAGCCAACTGTCCTGAAGGGGCATAACAAAATGAGAATTTTCCAAGAGGAAATTTTCGGACCTGTGCTTGCGGTAACGACGTTCAAGAATCAGGAAGAGGCGCTGGCAATTGCCAACGATACACTTTATGGTCTTGGTGCAGGTGTATGGACTCGCGATATGAACACAGCCTACCGAATGGGCCGCAGCATTGAAGCGGGTCGTGTATGGACGAATTGCTATCATGCTTATCCAGCCCATGCAGCCTTCGGCGGTTATAAGACTTCAGGCATTGGCCGCGAGAATCACAAAATGATGTTATCCCACTACCAGCAAACAAAAAATCTGCTCGTCAGCTATAGCCCTGAAGCATTGGGCTTCTTCTAAGAGAGCTACAGCGATGACGGAGGCAAGTAAGGTTGTTGCTACTGAGGCCGCTTTGGAGCTGATTGAAATCGTCAAAGCTAAACATGGCCCTGTTATGTTCCATCAATCCGGCGGCTGTTGTGACGGCAGTTCTCCCATGTGCTATGCGCAAGGGGAGTTTCTGCTCGGTGACAGCGACGTCTGGCTGGGTGATATCGGCGGCGCCCCCTTTTATATGAGTAAGGCACAGTACGATTATTGGAAAAACACGATGCTGATCATCGATGTGGTTCCCGGCAGGGGCGGGATGTTTTCGCTCGAAGGCCCGGAGGGCCGGCGGTTTCTGACGCGTTCGAGGATGTTTACAGAGGAGGAGCGGCACGTGTTAGGTTTGTAAGTAGTGAACAAGGGCCTAGCGATGCTTCATCGCTGGGTTTTTTGTGCGCTTGGCAGCGAGGCTTGCACGAACTACAGGTCCCTATTTGGCCCAAAATGATGTTTTTACGCTGAATTTGGTGAAATAGAGGCTCACAGTTCCTCTCAACCAGCTAAAGTACTGATTCCTCAGAAAATAGCGGATCATAGTTCCCACAAATTATAAAAAGACCCCCGCCAAGCCAGCATATGCGAAGGGAACTACAGGACGCTATTTATCAGAAATAGCTTCATTTCTTAAATAAGCGGAACTACAGGTCCATATTTGGCCCGAAATGCTGTTTTTACGCTGAATTTGGTGAAATAGAGGCTCACAGTGATGAAGTAAAATAGTTTGTGTACCAGTATTTGGAGTATGGTCGAACGACAAAAAAGTAGGGTATTCTCGGGATTACCACACCACCAAGAAGGAGCCCTACTCAATGACTACTATACCCCAAAATAATTTAAATGATCTACTAGAA
>NZ_JBFTQB010000352.1:0-6106 GCF_056398785.1 Paenibacillus sp. 01T422
GGGTCTTATTTGTCCGAAATCACCGATTTTCGGCCGAAAATCATAGAATAAGAGACCGCAGTTCCCCTCGCCTATCCCAAGCGCCGCTTTATTGGCAAATAGGGGATCATAGTTCCCTCAGCATGCGCTGTCCCGAGAGTTTGCTGCGAGTGGATGTCCCCTGACTGGAGTTGGCAGCTGCCATGTGGCGGCGACACAGCGGTTTGAGTTTGGTTTTTCATACATTTTTACATTATTTCTGTATAAACAAAAGCTGATATAATTGATATCATTGTGAGTAAGAATGATGGCGATTTCAAGGTTGAAAGGAAAGGTGGTKGGCAATGTGTCTGTCGCCCCCGTACGCGTGCTGATTATTGATGATGAATTGCCGTTAAGACAAGAACTCCGATCCATKCCATGGTCTATTTTTGGCGCTGAACTGGTTGGTGAGGCCGAGAATGGGGAAGAGGCGCTGGAGCTATGCATAGCTTTGGAACCTGATCTTGTTATTTCAGATATTACGATGCCTATCATGGATGGCTTGGAATTGTTCCGCAATGTCAAAAAAAGATTTTCGCATATTCAATTCGTCCTATTAACCTGTCATAGCGATTTTCATTATGCCCAAGAAGCGCTGAAGTTAGGAGCCCTGGACTATTTTACGAAGCTGTCTTTTGATGAAGAGGACATGAAGACAGCGATTGAAAAAGCGAGAGCAGCGATCAGACGTGAGGTTGATCTCAAGCATTATGAACAAGAACGGATGTGCCGAGAGTTGGCTAACCCGCCGAAGCCAGGGACGAGTGACGAACGGAAGATTCGAAAAGACGTCCAGCTTGCCCAGAAGATCATCGAGATCAAGCTCGGTGAGCCGATTACGCTGACGTGCGTTTCGGAAGAGGTTGGGCTGAGCTCCTATTATCTTAGCCGGCTGTTCCGGGAAGAAACCGGGGAATCCTTCAATGATTATGTGACCCGGCTGCGCATGGAGAAGGCCATGAATCTGCTTCAGAACACGCAGCTCAAAGTGTACGAAGTCGCCGAACAGGTAGGCATTCCAAGCTACCGTTATTTCTCGCAGCTTTTCCGAAATTGGACCGGCGTAGCACCTACAGATTATAAAAAGGGATGATGCCAATATGAAAGCACTTATCTCATGGTTTGGCAGCTGGAGCATGTTGGCCAAACATTTTCTGTTTTTGTCCCTGGGAACACTTGTGCTGTTAGGCGGGCTCGGCTACATCAACTTGCGCGAAGCAGAGGGATTGTTTCGCAGGCAGGTCGTGTCGGATGCCCAAATCATTATTGACCGAACTAATCTCTATATGAATGCCTATTTGGACAATGTGCAGAATATCCTTTTACTGATTTCGACCCGAGAAGATTTGTTAAATGTGGGCATGGAAAAGGAGGCCTCGGATGTTCTGCGCTCGTATGCGAATATGAATAGATCGCTGTATAAGTCACTCTATTTGGTTGGTGTAGATGGCCATGTCATTTCTAACTCGCAAACGACCTTCGATATTATTGGGAATCCGGAAATCCCTAATCTGCTTGAAAAAGCCAAGCAAACTTACGGGATCTTTATCACAGAGCCCTATCAATCCCCCATGTCGGGTAAAACTGTCGCTTTTGTGCTGCCGATTCAATCGTCTTCGACGAAGTCGCTGAAAGGGATTGCCGTTGTGGAAATCGATCTTGTTCAATTAACGAATATGATCGCGCAATTCATGAATACGAAGAATCAAACTTTTGCCATCATCACGAATAAAAAAAATGTTGTCCACTCGTTTGATGTGGGGCTCCCGCTCAGCTCCTATCGGCTGCTGCCTTATCATACGTCTGTATACCCGCCGGAGCTGGATGAAGGGTTCGTCGATCAAGTGTCGGATCTTCCTCTCGGAGCATCGGAGATCGAGGGCCCTCAGGGCAATTTGGTTGCGGTCAAGTCCGGCATGAATAATCTTGGCTGGTATTTCATTGCCTTTTATGAAAATAGCTTCTTCTATCAAAATATTGCAAGCTTATATCGAAATTTCAGCACGGCAGGCGTTTTCTGGATATTCCTCGTCCTGGCCAGCACGTACATGATAAGCCGATATATTACGCTGCCAGTACGTACATTGGTTGCCAAAATGGATCGGGTGCGAGATATGGATGTGCTTCACACGATACACGCGACCGGAAATGATGAAATTGGCCGTTTGGCGCGAAGCTATAATGCCATGATGGAGCGGATTCATCATCTGCTGCAGGAAACGAAGGAAGCGGAACGCCGCAAGAAGCATTTTGAGCTGAAAATGCTGCAGAGTCAGATTGCGCCGCATTTCCTGTATAACACCCTTGCTTGCATTAGTTCTTTGGCTAAGCAGCACAAAATCTATGAGGTACGGGAAACGATCAAGACCCTAGTTGGTCTGTTGTCTTTCAGCTTCGATAAGAGCACTGAATTCGTTACTTTAGCGGACGAACTGGAAGGGCTGCGCATGTATGCGTACATCCAGAAGGTGCGCTATGGCGATAAGTTCAAGATGGAGATCGACGCAGCACCTGCCACGTTATCCAAAACAATTCTCAAGTTGACCTTGCAGCCGCTAGTGGAGAATGCCATTTTCCATGGGATTGTTCCGCTCAAACGCGAGGGGATGATCCATATACGGGCCAAGTGTGTGAAGGATAAATTAATTATTACAATTAGGGACAACGGGCTCGGGATGAAGCCGGAGGTCCTGAATAGTCTGTTCGAAGAGCGGCACAAAGCGCCGAGCAAGCATAGATTCACGGGAATCGGGATTATGAATGTCCATGAGCGGATTGGGCTTCATTTTGGAACGACGTATGGTCTGTCCATATTCTCCTTGCCCGAAATCGGAACGTTGATTCGAATCGAACTTCCGGCAATGGAACATGAACAGACAGCAAAAAACAATTAAAGCGTTTGCAAGAATTCGGACATTTTCGCAGGATCACTGTATATTTTCCAAAGAAAGCGCTTGCTATACTTAACTCAACCCGTTAGGAAGCGAGTGATCAGATGGAAAAGAGGTGGCCTCATGGAACAGCAAGTCATGGTTGGACAGGAAGCAAAAGCGGGTAGAAAAACAAAAGAAGCGAGGCTTAAATTATCTGCGAAGCAGGTTTGGGCCTTTCGGGCTTTTTATCTCATGCTTTTGCCTGGCGTTATTTATTTCGTCATCTTCCGCTATATTCCCATGTATGGTGTGATTATTGCTTTTAAGGATTTTCAAATATTGGACGGCATTCTCGGCAGTGGTTGGGCGGATCCATGGTACAAGCATTTTCAGACGTTTTTTGATTCCCCGTATTTCGGGCAGCTGATGGTCAACACGTTCGTTATTAGCATCTACAAGCTGCTGTTTGGGATGGCACCGCCGATTATCATGGCTTTGCTGCTCAATGAGTGCAGGCTGCGGTGGTTCAAAACCGTCGTGCAAACGCTAACGTATATGCCGCATTTCTTATCTTGGGTCATCATCTACGGTATCCTCATCGCGCTGCTTTCCCAGAATTCCGGGATCGTCAACCGCTTTATCGAAGATGCGGGCGGACAGTCTATTGGCTTCATGACCTCGATTGATTATTTCCGGACCATTCTTGTAAGTTCGGAAGTGTGGAAGGATCTCGGCTGGGGCGCGATCATCTACTTGGCTGCGATGACAGCGATTGATCCGACCTTATACGAGGCAGCACGTGTGGATGGCGCAAGCCGCCTGCGGATGATTTGGCACATTACGCTGCCAGGCATTCGAAACATCATTGTGCTTTTGCTCATTTTGAAGCTGGGTCATATTATGGATGCTGGTTTCGATCAAATTTACATTTTGTATAACATTCAAGTGTATCAAGTTGCGGATATCTTGGATACCTGGGTATTCCGGACAGGGCTGCAGCAGCTCAACTTCTCACTGGGGGCCGCCGTAGGATTATTCAAATCTGTCATTGGACTTGTCCTGGTACTAGGCTCCAATCAGTTGTCCAAGAAATGGGGTGATGGCATATGGTAAGAGGCTGGGAAGACCGGATCGTAAATACGATTGTTGTTGTCATCCTCGGACTTACTGCATTGGCGGCGATTGTACCGCTGATGTACGTGATTGCCGTGTCCATCACACCGTTCTCCGAGGTACTGAAGAATGGAGGTTTCATCCTCATTCCGAAGTCCATCACTTTTAGCGCTTATCACAAGCTTTTCACTGAAACGAATATTCCAAAAGCTTTCTGGGTGACAATCTTCATCACCGTTGTAGGCACGATTGTGAACCTGATATTGACTTTGCTGATGGCTTATCCGCTTAGCCGTCGCAATCTCCCAGGCAGAAGCTACGTCCTTCTTATGGTTGTGTTTACGATGTTGTTCAGCGGAGGGCTCATTCCGACTTATTTAGTTGTGAAATCCTTAGGTCTCTTGGATTCCGTCTGGTCGATGATTCTGCCGAATGCAATTTGGGCCTTCAATATTTTGATTATGAAAAGCTTTTTTGAAAACCTTCCTGAAGAGCTGTTTGAATCGGCTCGGATGGATGGAGCGAAGGAATTCCGGATTCTCTGGCAAATCGTATTGCCGCTCTCTGTACCGTCTATGCTCACAATTGGGTTGTTCTACATGGTCGGCCATTGGAATGAATTTTTCCAAGCGATTATGTATGTAACGGATCGCAATTTGTTCCCCTTGCAGGTCGTTATTAGAGAAATTCTCATGCTGACCCAGCAACCGCTGGAAAATGCCGAAAATATGCTTCCTACCGAAACGATGCAAATGGCGTCTGTTGTTGCTGCAAGCTTACCGATCATTATCGTGTATCCGTTCATTCAAAAGCATTTCACCAAAGGAATGTTGATGGGCTCCGTCAAAGGTTGACCCCGTTGAATGCATCAGGACTGCAGCCTGATTCGTTCTGTAACGGCGACAATAGAAGCAACTTTTATTTTAAAAGAAAGAAGGGGTATCTATGAAAAAGAAATTGCTCGTACCAATTCTTCTCGCCATGACTTTCGCCGGTGGAACGCTGATTGCCGGTTGCGGTGCAGCACCTGCTGCGAATAAGCCATCTGACAAAGCTGCGGAAAGCGGCAAACCGGCTGCTAACGCGAAGCCCGTTAAGCTTGATATTATCGAAACGGGCAGCGGTCTTCCTTCTCCAGATCAGGACATTATTAAGCAGGAGCTAGATAAAGCGCTGGGCACGGATCTTAATTTGACCGTATATGCATCTGGTGATGATTACAAAAATCAATTAAACGTGCGTATGTCATCGGCGAACTTCCCTGATTTATTCGCTGTAGACCGCCAGCAATTAAAGCAATTTACGGATCAGGGCCTGCTGCTTGATCTTACGCCTTATTTGGATAAACTTAAGCCGGTACAAGATTTCATTGGGGCTGACAGTTTGAAGAAAGGGATGCTGAATGGCAAAACGTATGCCATCGCGAAGTCTCCGCAAGTTCCTTACAACACCTATTGGATTCGCCAGGATTGGCTCGACAAGCTGAATCTGAAAGTGCCAACTACGCCGGATGAAATGCTCGAAGTTGCTAAAGCGTTTACAGAGAAAGATCCGGACGGTAATGGAAAAAAAGATACGTATGGCCTCACTGGCGGCAAACTGGGAGCTTTTGATACCATTTTTGGAGCCTATGGTGTAGGTATGGATGGCGGCACACCGACAGTCTACGTGAAAGATAATAAAGTGGTGAACTCGCTATATGATCCTGGAATGAAGGATGCGCTTGCTTTTATCCAGAAAATGATTGCTTCCGGTTCCGTTGATCCCGAACTTCTGGCTAACTCCGGCCTTCAGCACCAGCAAAAAGCGATTAAAGGGCAAGCGGGTATCGTCTATCTGGATTGGCCGAATGTGACGAAGGAACAATTTGTTGAACAAATTAAGGCTGTAAATCCGAATGCCAATTGGGTGCAAGTGGATGCTTTAAAAGGTCCTGGCGGCAAATTTGCAAGCGCCTATGATATTGGTAAGGCAGCAGCGTTGTACGCCGTGCCGAAGTCCCTTGAGAAAAATCCGGAGAAACTGCAGAAGGTTATTGACTTGCTGAATTATGTTTCTTCGAAGGATGGTTCTTTGTTAGTGCAATACGGGGTGAAAGG
>NZ_JBFTQB010000353.1:0-6061 GCF_056398785.1 Paenibacillus sp. 01T422
CTGTAATGTACAGCAGCTATCAGAACTATTCGCGCCTTCCTACCCATATTCCTGCAATATCTGACACGCCTTGTAATAAATTTTTGCGAAAATGAAAGCATTTTCATAAAACGAAATGTTTTAGTATTCTTCAAATAATATTACCTTTCTCTTCTAATATATGCTCGGAGGCAACCACATGCAAAGGCCATTTCCCGTAAATACGCTGCCCGAATATCGGACAACCGGCATGTGGCACCACATGAGCAACCTTATAACCAGAAGAATACAATAGATTACAAGCTCGCGATATGCGACAATACAGGTATCAAAACACGTTTGGCCAGGTTGCACTCTAAGGAGGAATACTCATGGACACAAAAAGTTCTTTGATCATTGCGAAAACAGAAAAGTACGGAGCCCATAATTACCACCCGCTGCCTATTGTCATTTCCAAAGCGGAAGGCGTATGGGTCGAAGATCCAGCAGGCAACCGCTTTATGGATATGCTTAGCGCTTATTCGGCTCTGAATCAGGGCCATCGTCATCCCCATATCCTGAAAGCGCTCCATGAACAAGCTGAGAAGGTCACCTTGACTTCAAGAGCTTTTCATAGCGAGACACTCGGGGTTTTTTATGAAAAATTAGCGAACTACACAAATAAGCCGATGATTCTGCCAATGAACACGGGGGCGGAAGCCGTCGAAACAGCAGTAAAAGCGATCCGCCGCTGGGGCTACGATGTCAAAGGAATCCCCGATGATCAAGCGGAGATTATCGTCTGCGAAGGGAATTTCCACGGGCGCACGGTGACGGTCACTTCCTTCTCGTCATCGCCGGAATATAAGCGCGGCTTCGGGCCCTTCACGCCGGGCTTCCGCATCATCCCTTATGGGGATGTGGAGGCGCTCCGCGCGGCTATTGGGCCGCATACAGCCGGGTTCTTGTTCGAGCCGATTCAAGGCGAGGCCGGCATTGTTATCCCGCGGGATGGCTATCTGCGGGAATGTTATGAGCTATGCCAAGCGAATCGCGTGCTTTTCGTGGCGGACGAAATCCAGACAGGATTCGGCCGTACGGGCCGCCGCTTCGCCACGGACTGGGAAGGCGTCACGCCGGACCTGTACATCATGGGCAAAGCGCTCGGCGGCGGTGTTTTTCCGATCTCGGCGGTGGCCGGAGATCGTGAGGTCCTTGAGGTGTTCGAGCCCGGGTCCCACGGCTCCACCTTCGGGGGGAACCCGCTCGGCTGCGCCGTCGCTGTCGCGGCGCTGGAAGTGATCGAAGACGAGCGGCTCGCAGAGCGCTCGGATGAGCTTGGGGCTTATTTCCTGAAGCGGCTTCAGGAAATTCAGTCCCCGCTGATCGCGGAGATTCGCGGACGCGGGCTGTTCATTGGTA
The DNA here is from genome assembly GCF_056398785.1 of Paenibacillus sp. 01T422. Taxonomy (NCBI): domain Bacteria; kingdom Bacillati; phylum Bacillota; class Bacilli; order Caryophanales; family Paenibacillaceae; genus Paenibacillus; species Paenibacillus sp. 01T422. The sequence goes on from NZ_JBFTQB010000353.1 coordinate 1,381, forward strand.
TTGACCTTAAGGTTCCGGCCCGCCCCTTCTGCGAACAGCTGAAGGAGAAGGGACTATTGTGCAAGGAGACACACGAGCACATTATTCGCCTTGCTCCTCCGCTAACGATCACGCAGGAGGAGCTGGATTGGGCTTGGCAGCACGTACGCGATGTGCTGATTGGGGCTTAAGCTGGTTTACATCTGATGGAGATCAAACAAACCCAGCATATGGGAACTACAGGGCGCTATTTGAGCGAAATCGGTCATTTCCTGTTTGAGACGGAACTACACGCCCTTATCTGCCCCAAATTGGTCACTTTCCACCCCAAGCTGGTGAAATAACGGACCACAGTTCCGCCTTATTCACCAAACAGCTGCATCGCAGACAAATAGCGGCCAGGAGTTCCGCTCCATACAAAAGGGTATTCCAACAAGGACCTACAAGCCTTGTTGGAACACCCTTTTTATATACTACGATCGCGAGTCCAAACCAGCCTGATACTGCCTCTAATCTCCTGCAAATCAAGTGTACCATTTGCTGTTTGGAACACGGCAACGTTCTGCCCCGACTTCATCTGGAGCTGCCAGAAGCCTTCCTCCAAATCGGTCAAAAACACCTTAAGCGCCTCCCCAGACTGAACCATTTACTCAGCTGAGCAGTTTCTCAATATCGCTTTTATCATCCATCATGAGCTTGATCATGATATCCCCGAATATCGGTTTCACTCATTCATTTGTTTTAACGCCGAATACTCCTGCTATTGTGTGCATCTAATCCACTTTTGCTCAAATAGCTGGAATTTCTCCTGTTAATCTTTAAAAATCCGTCCATATTTAGGTAATTATAGAAGATTTAACAGGAGTTTCTCCTTCTATTCCATCTCCAGGACCGAAGCAGCGCAGATTAACGGTAGATTTTCCAGCTATTGCAGCTGAACCGCCATGCAAATGTAAAAAAGCCCCAACTCTCCCTAAGAGAAAGTCGGAGCTTTTGCTATTCTTTAACAAACACGAGCGTCCCAAAACGCTGCGGAATATGAAAATTGACAGCACCGGTCGGAGACCATGCCCAGTAATGCCGTTGTCCTTCGGTATCGTCATCTATCCGATACACATTCCAGCCCCACTCGGCACCATGCCGCGGGACTTGTGCTTGTTCCTGCCCATCCACTAAATCAGCAAATGGAATTTGCAGTTCATAGTGCTTCCACCCTTCTGCCCCATGGGAGACAGACGTGCGCAGACCTTTAGCATCCCAGGCTACATCCACTATTTTATTCCCATCGAGGTTGTTGTGAATTAGAGCATCGAATTCAACGCCCCGCGGGCTAAGTTCGAATTCGTAGTAGACTTTGCCCGTACCCATGGGATCAAGAAACACTTCCACGACATCCTCCTCGTAGATAGGATCATCACGCCGGTCCATCATCGCCACGACATGATCGTCCTCGCAGTCAAACCGGACATGCAATGCTTCTGCAGTCCAGCATGCACGGAAACGAGTTTCCAAACGAGAGTTGGCTCCAGTCACGACATCGCATAGCATCTCCGGGTTTATTTCATCCCAAGGAATACTTGCATTTTCTACAGCTATGTATTGGCATTCGTATCTCATTCCAGTTCGATTCTCCTCTTTGCAATTAATCTTTGTAAACCATATTAATATCTTATTACATGGATGCCAATAGGGAAAAGGATGTGGAATGTCTATAAAACAATAAAACCGCCTATCGGCGGTGGTAAACTCTCATTGCAAATATATAAGCCAGGATCATAATTCCCACGCACCAAGCAAGCGCAATCCATATTTCATTGCCCACTGACTGACCTGACAGCAATGCTCGGATGGCTTCAACAATTGAGGTCACCGGTTGGTTTTCGGCAAAGACACGAACGATAGTTGGCATTGACTCGGTTGGCACAAATGCCGAGCTGATAAATGGCAGGAAAATAATCGGGTAGGAAAAAGCGCTCGCTCCGTCAACCGTTTTTGCGGACAGTCCAGCTATTGCTGCGACCCAGGTTAAAGCCAGGGTAAACAGTGCAAGTATGCCAGCTACGGCAAGCCATGGCAGTACTCCAGCAGATGATCGAAAACCCATAATCAACGATACGAGGATGATGACGACAACTGATATTGCGTTGGATACCAGCGAGGTTATGACATGCCCCCACAGTAAGGTGGAACGCGCAATCGGCATCGTGTGGAACCGTTCGAATATTCCACGTTGCACATCGATAAACAGGCGATAAGCAGTGTAGGACACACCGCTAGCAATAGCGATCAGTAGGATACCCGGCAGCAGGTAATTTACATAGTTATCCGTTCCAGTTTGAATCGCACCACCTAGCACGTAGACGAACAGCAGCATCATCGCGATCGGCATAATGGTGACCGTAACGATGGTGTCCATGCTGCGGAAAATATGGCGCATAGAGCGGCCAAGCATGACGCTAACATCGCTGAAGAAATGATTTTTTACCGTTTCCATTTATTTCTCCTCCTTTTTGCTAACGATGGATAGGAATATATCCTCTAATGTCGGCTGCTTCTCAACATATTCCACCTTTGCGGATGGAAACAGCTTTTTCAAATCAGAGAGCGTGCCGCTAGCAATAATTTTGCCCTCGTGCAGAATGGCAATCTTGTCAGCAAGCTGCTCGGCTTCCTCCAGATACTGCGTCGTGAGAAGCACCGTCGTTCCTCCGTCGGCAAGTTCCTTGACGACCTTCCACACCTCGATACGTGCCTCGGGATCGAGTCCAGTGGTAGGCTCATCAAGGAATATGACTTGGGGCTTGCCTACAAGACTTAATGCGATATCGAGCCTGCGGCGCATACCACCGGAATAAGTAGCCACCCTGCGGTCTGCTGCTTCTGTCAATCCGAAGCGTTTAAGCAAGTCATCCGCAACCTGGCGCGGATCCTTGAGGTATCGCAGCTTCGCAATCATGATGAGATTTTCTCGTCCGGTCAAAATTTCGTCCACCGCGGCAAATTGTCCAGTCAGACTAATCATCTGCCGTACATGATCAGGTTTCGACGCGACGTCGAATCCATTGATGGCGGCAGCTCCATCGTCTGCTTTGAGCAGTGTAGTGAGGATTTTGACAACCGTTGTCTTGCCTGCCCCGTTGGAGCCAAGCAGGGCGAAAATACTCCCCTTTTCCACCTCGAAATCTACACCCTTCAACACTTGATGCCCCTTGTAGGACTTTTTCAGTCCTTTTACTTGAATGGGTTTGGTAGCCATGGTTTGCATCAGATTCCCTCCCTTAGATTAAATGACTGTAACTTTTGACAAATTAGCTTCCATGCCTTTAAGCGCCGCAAAAGTCAGTTTATCCATCGTCGCGCCGTCAAAGCAGATGCTTTTGATAGCCTTGTAGTATTTCTTAGACAAAGTAAATCCCGACAGGAAAGACACATTTCTAAGTGTTGCGTTCCTGAATGAAACTTCGTTTAAGGCCGCTTTGTCAAACTTAACGCCGATAAACGTCTGTCCGTCAAAACGCTGCCCAGTCAAATCCGTGTACTTGAAGTCAACTCCTTCAAATGAACAACCTTCAAAATTCGTTTTTCTAAGATCGGTCATCGTTAATGTCACGTCGGTCAGTCTTGCTCCTGTGAATTTGACACCATCAAGCCCCGACTTGCTGAAATTGGTTCGGACAAGGATCGTGTTTACGAAGCTTGCATTGGTCAGGTCAAGAGTGGATAGGCTGCAGTCCGTCAAATTCGCACGGTCAAAATTGGCTTCTCTTACATCGCTGCTTTTAAATGAGCTGCCTGTCAAATCTGCGCCTGCGAAGTCGGAACCGCGTAACGCGCTGCCAATAAACTGCCCTTTATGGGCTGTAACGCCTGCAAAGTCGCTTTGGGCCAGGTTGCTTGCGCTAAAGTTAATCAACACCTGCCGTTCCAACGAGCGAGAGAGGTTGGCGACCTCCAAGATCGTTTGCTCGATGTCTCCGATGCTTTCAATCGTCATTTTTAATGCTGTTTCATCGTCTTTGCCCTCGGCTTTGAGCTCTGCGTAGCGCTCCTGCAAATCGGAGTGCAGGTCGGCCTTCAATTCACCAACACTTTTCACCCCGTCGTATGGCGTGAATACACCGTTCAAATAGTTCGTCAATTTCGGATTCATAGTATCAATCTCCTTATAATAAATTCTCTAGCACTCGCTTCGCATACTCCCAATTCCTTTTGTTGCGGGCGTAAGTATCCTTGCCCTTCTCCGTAATCCTAAAGTACTTACGACGTCCTCCCTGAGTCTCATCGCCCCAATACCACGTGATATCCAAGTCTGCCTCGAGCCGCCGGAAGCTGGAGTACATCGTCGCTTCCTTTAATTCGTATTCGCCACCTGAGCGCTCGGCAATCAGCTTGACAACCTCATAGCCATAGCGATCAGCTTCAGACAAGAGCCGTAAAATCATCGTATCGGTATGTCCGCGTAACAGGTCGGATGTGATTTTGTTCTCACTCATGTCATCACCTCCATAACTGCATGATAAAGCATACTACTATGTCTGTCAATGTACTATTTCAAATTAATTACTTTGCCTAAAATAATTTATCCGGACATAAAAAAAGCGTCAGCGATCAAATCGCCGACACTCTATATGTGTTCCTGCTATGAGATATAACGATTGTCTTTTAACCCTTCCTACCTATGCGGCATTGCCCTGATCCCCGA
>NZ_JBFTQB010000354.1:0-6051 GCF_056398785.1 Paenibacillus sp. 01T422
ATCACTATTATCGGACAATCGCTCAGAGTACGGCATTGCCTGTCATTATTTATCAGCGTGATAATTCAGTATTTACATTAAATACACTTGAAAAATTGGCGAATTTGCCGAATGTCATTGGGTTCAAGGACGGGTTAGGTAACTTCGAGCTTAACATCGAATTCGTACAATCTCTTGGGAATAAGCTGCAATGGATGAACGGGATGCCGCTTGCTGAGCTGACAATGCCTGCCTATCATGCGCTTGGCTTCCATTCCTACTCATCGGCAATCTCCAACTATATCCCGCAGGTTTCGCGAAAATATCATGAGAGCCTAAACGGGGGCAATCAGGAATTGCTGCAAACGATTTATCGCGAAGTGATTTTACCGATACACCGAATTCGGCAACTTCGCAAAGGCTATGCAGTCTCGCTGATCAAAGCTGGGATGGATATCGTCGGTCTGCCGGTTGGCTTGCAAGTTCGGTCACCGCTTGTACAAGTTGAGCGAGAGCATTATGCACAGTTGGAATCGATTATCAAGAAGAGCATGGACTTGATCGCTTCTACCCATAACATATAGGAGGTAATGATTAATGATGAAGGTATCGATTCAAGTTCCCACTTGTGATCTGTCCGATAGTGATTTAAAACAAATGTGCCAGCTTGGCGTTGATTGTATAGATTTTACGCGGGGTTCTTCTTTTCCAGGGGTGAAGGAGCTTGGTTACCCAGATCTGGATCAGCTGATTAAGCTAAAACGAAGAATCCGTTCCCATGGGATGGACATCAACCGTGTGACGCTTCCAGATATTTCAAGCAGTTTTATGTCAGAGGAACCTGGTTCAGACATTCAATTGGAGCATGTCAGCAATGCCATTAAAGCATTTGGCGAGGCAGGGATCACTCTTGTTCGCCAACGGTTTGCAGGCGATGTTTTTCCTTATCTCTCAGAGGAATACACAGCTGTGCACCGCGGAGGGGCGTTAGTACGTGGTGAATCCATTCAACGTAACCCAGACAAGCAGCCTCCTACCGTGGAACAATTGAATGCTTGGTGGAAGCGTTTTGACCTCGTCTTCGGTAAATTGGTTCCATTGGCGGAAGAATACAACGTTAATTTGGCTGTTCATCCATCCGATACACCGCATCATAATACGCCGTTCGGCGGACTTGGTTTTCATCGTGTGATCGACACTTTTCCAAGCAGGAATGTTGGATTGGTTTACTGCGTGGGCACTCGTGGAGAAGCAGGTGGCACACCGCTTGTTCTGGATGAAATTTATCAATACGGGCGTAAGGACCGGATATTTTTGGTGCATTTCCGCAATATACGGGGCAGTCTGGCGACGGCTGGTGCATTTGAAGAGGCACTGTTAGACGATGGTCACATGAATATGGCGAAAATTTTATTGGCCTTGTATCAGGTTGGCTATAACGGTTGCATTAATCCCGATCACATTACTTCACTAGAAATGGACCGTGCACCGCATAATCCTTCGAAATCCGGTATGGGATGGGTCGGCTGGGCTTATTCCATCGGTTATGTGAAAGCGCTGCTCGCGGCGTTAACTGAATTTAGAGGCGGGAGGGATTAACGAATGGCTGAATCCAAAACATATCTCAATTATATAGGCGGGGAGTGGAAAGCCAGTTCAAGCAGCATGGTTGACGCTAGCATTAACCCGGCTAACCGCCATGAAACTGTGGGCTACATTCAGAAATCCACACTAGATGATTTGAATGAAGCTGTAGGCGCGGCTAGAGAGGCTAAGCAAGGGTGGCGTAAATTATCAGGTCCAGCACGTGGTGAGTTCTTGTTCAAGGTCGCCAATCAAGTGGAGCAGCGTCTGAATGAGATTGCGGAAATGATGACCCGCGAAATGGGGAAAACACTCCCAGAGGCGAAGGGGGAAACCGCACGTGGTGTTGCCATTTTGCGCTATTACGCGGGCGAAGGCATGCGAAGTATCGGCGACGTAATCCCTTCAACGGATAGCGCAGCGTTGATGTTCACGTCTCGAGTGCCGCTTGGGGTCGTTGGCGTCATTACGCCTTGGAACTTCCCAGTTGCGATTCCTATCTGGAAAATGGCTCCTGCCTTGATCTACGGTAACACCGTTGTATTCAAGCCAGCGCAAGAAACAGCAGTAACCGCTGCGCTGATCATTGAATGTTTCCATGCAGATGGCCTTCCTGCTGGTGTCATCAATATGGTGACGGGTGACGGCGGCGTCATTGGACAAGCCATGGCCGACCATCCGGACATTCAGGGCATTACATTTACAGGCTCGAACGCAGTGGGTAAAAGAGTCGGGCAAAGCGCTCTCGCAAGAGGAGCTAAGTACCAGCTCGAAATGGGAGGAAAGAACCCGGTAATCGTAGCACAGGATGCGGATCTAGACCTTGCCGTTGATGCAACAATTAGCGGCGGCTTAAAATCGACTGGGCAGAAATGCACAGCGACTAGCCGAGTCATCGTCCATAGCGAGATTTATGAAGCTTTTAAGATGAAACTGCTGGAGAAAGTTCAGAGTATCCGTCTAGGCTCAGGCTTAGCGGCTGAAACATGGATGGGTCCTCTTGCGAGCGATAATCAGTTCCGCACAGTCCTTTCCTACATTGCAAAAGGGCTAGAGGAAGGCGGCAGTTTGCTATGTGGAGGCGGGCAAGGTCAAGGGCAGGATCTGGAGGCAGGCTACTTTGTTGAACCTACTGTTTTCGAAAACATTTCCAGCTCGATGACCATCGCGCAAGAAGAGATTTTCGGGCCTGTACTTGCGCTTATTAAGGTGGATTCGCTGGAAGAAGCAATTCATATCGCCAATGACGTGAAATTTGGACTCAGCGCGTCGATTTTTACACGAGACATTTCGACAATGCTGACGTTCATGAATGATATCGATGCTGGCATGGTTCGGATTAATGCGGAGAGTGCAGGTGTGGAGCTGCAAGCACCATTTGGCGGCGTGAAGCAGTCCAGTTCAGGCTCTCGGGAGCAAGGGCAAGCAGCGGTTGAATTTTACACGGATATTAAAACTGTATTCGTTAAAGCCTAATACACGAGTTAAAGTGAATAGTTGGGTGGGATTAATATCCTGCTCAACTATTTTTTGTTGCAAAATGAGCGTTTTATATCGAAAAATAAGCGAAGGCGACAAGAAATGTCAGCGATCTTTGTGTGAATTTGGAGTTTGAATGTATAATAGTGCTATAGATTATTTTACACCTTGGTGAATAAAGGGGGATGTACTGTGCAATCGAAGTTTAAAGTCGCTTTAGGCATATCCATTCTGGGGTATGTCGTAAGTCTCATAACTGCCCGCTTTCTGCCTGGCGCAGTTAACTTATTAGTGCCAACTACTTTTTCATTAGGCAGTCTTATCATACTTAGCCGCAATCATTCCATGGAAGTAAAAAGGTTACATGTTCCTAATCCTGCTAGCGATGATTCATTGCCCAATGCGCCGCGTACAAGCAGTACGGCACCCAACAGTGAAATGGAACTGAAAGGAGAAAGTGATCCATTTTGGGGACCGATAGCTGAGTACATTCATGTTATTGAGGAGACGATGATTTCTGAGGGCCAGAAGAGCACGCTGGATAATGAAATCGTAGAAAAGACGCTTAGCCTACTTGCGAGAGTTGGCAGGTTAATTCCGCAGCTGAAAGAACTTAACGATGCAAACATGAATCATAACATACAACGTTTGATCTTCAAGGACCTGAATGGCGCGATTAATCCCTTTCTTAAGTTGGGCGGAGAAGCCAAACGGTTAAATCGTCGACTCCTGCTTACTGGGATCAAGGATATTAATTCCAAACTTTCCGCTTATGTTGAAACAATTGAGCAAAAAGATCTCATTGAATTGCAAACTCGCATGGAACTCATCCAACAACGCTATCGTTCTGAAGAATAAGGAGGAACTAACTATGACAACCCAATTAGTGCAATTAAAGTCGGCAGATTTACAGAAAGTAGAGCAGGAAGCGAAACAAATGCTCCAGAAAGTATCTACGACGGATGATATGGAATTAGAAGTCTTGATGGATTCCATCGGTCGTATGGGCGCCAAAACTATGGAGCAAGCTGGTCAATCTTTGGCCATGTTAGAGCGGCCTGTCAATGAATTGATGTCTGGCAAACGCTCAGAGGTTCAAAACAATATCTTGAAACTTCGCCATGAAATTGATTCTTTGAGTAAAAGTAAGCAGTTGGGTTTTTTTGAGAAAATTATGAAAAAGACGCCACTGAAAAACTATATTTACAAGTACCAGTCTGTGAAAACCAACGTGAATGCGATCGTCCAATCGCTTCGGAATGGCAAGGAAACACTTGAAGAAAATATGGCCTACATGAAAACATTGAAGAAAAATTCCATAGAATCTGTCTACAATCTTCAAATGCGAATTGCAATGGGCGAGAACTTAAAACAGCTTTTCGAAGCGGAGATTAGCAAGCCGGAAAATGAAGGCCGTAAAGTGCATCTCGAAAGAGGACTTCGTAAAGTAGTGACGCGGATACAGTCATTTCAGGAAATGGTTATCCTCTATCAGCAGGCGATTGCTGGAACGGATATCATCAATGACAATAATGATAAGCTCATTGATGCCGTTGATGCGACAATCGATAAAACGCAGAATCTGCTTACGGTATCTGCGATGATTTCTATGGCAATCGAGGATCAAATACAAACAATAGATGCTGTTAATTCGGCGAATGCAACGCTTAATAAAATGTTTGAGGACAACTCTCGATTGTTGAAAGAAACGACGCAGAAAACGAATGAGTTGCTTGGAAACTCAGGTTTACAAATGGATTCCATCGAGCGTGGGATGAATGATCTCTTCAGTGCTTTGGATCTATTTGAACAGTCGAATCGGACAATCATTCAATCAGCTACGGAGCACACGAAACGACTCGGGAATATTAGCCAGCAGATGACCCAGAGACTTGGCTTAATGCCAGGAAATAAAACGAGTGCAGAGAAAGACTCTGAGCTTAGCGGACTTTTAGAATAAAAAGAGCGAGACTGCCAATCGTACTTGGCAGTCTTTTTAACTTGCAAAACCGTGAATAAGATTCGTCCATTATTGGGAAATTAGACGGAATGTCAAACCAATCGAAATGGGAGGTAAGTACGATGCCGGATGATGCAAAAGGACAGAAGAACATCGTTGAAAACAAAACGAGTATGTTTAATAACATAGGGCAGTCGGCGACTAATTATGTCCAGAACGCCATTGAGAATGTGGTAGATTCCACGCAGGACGCTACGCAAAACTTGGTGAATAGCGTTATGAAGCGGCGGAAAACTGATAATAAAGATGGGATGGAGTGATGACTCCATCTCGTTCAATAGCAGCGGGGTGTTGTAGGGGTTCTCTTACCATAGTAGCAGCGCGGTGAAGCACTTCTGAGGAGGGCGCTGTTGCTATGGATTACTTAACGCCGATTACTCCAGCTATTTCCCACATATGCTCCACTTTTACTCGATTAGCTGGAATTTCTACTGCTAAACTTTGCCAACCCGAGGGTTTGGAGTAGCTATCGTCGAAATAACTGGATTTTATCCAGTTATTTGCTTATTTTCCACTCTGCGACCCAGAATAACGGTAGATTTTCCCGCTAATGCAGTTGAGGGAGCGAGGCGGTTGCGCTGGTTCATGTTCAATAGGTGCAGAGGTGTTGCGCCGATTACTCCAGCTATTTCCCACCTTTTCTCCACTTTTATCCGATTAGCTGGAATTTCTACTGCTAAACTTTGCCAACCTGAGGGTTTTGGAGTAGCTATCGTCGAAATAACTGGATTTTTTTCAGTTATTTTCCTATTTTCCTCTGTGCGACCCAGAATAACGGTAGATTTTCCCGCTAATGTAGCTGAGGGAGCGAGGCGGTTGCACTGGTTCAGTTCAATAGGTGCAGATGTGTTGCGCTAGATCTTGTTCGATTGTAGTAAAGGCGTTGCACTGGTTCAGTTCAATAGGTGCAGATGTGTTGCGCTAGTTCTTGTTCAATTGTAGTAAAGGCGTTGTACTAGTTCAGTTCAATTGGTGCAGCGGAGATACGC
>NZ_JBFTQB010000355.1:0-5978 GCF_056398785.1 Paenibacillus sp. 01T422
CATTGGAAAATCGGTTTGCAATAAATTTAATGTTTTGCCATAATCCATTTCAACCACTCCATTCTTACCTTCACACATTTTATCATCCAAAAAAACAAAAAAAGCCTCTCATCCCCTAAAGGGACGAGAAACTCTGCTCGCGGTACCACCCTCGTTAATAAGCTACCGAAAAGACGCGTTAGACGCGCGCAACCCCTCGCTCATTCACTCGATCATGTGTAACGGCATGACCCGGTTCTCTCTACTTGATTCAAGAGACGCTCCTGGGGGATATTCGGTACGCTGCAGAGATTAGGCTCACACCAAATTCCCTAATTCGCTGACACTGCTTAAGACGTCCTACTCGTTCCAGTCATAGCTTTGCTGAGATACTTTTAACAGGAGTATATCGAATTCGCTAGACATAGTCAATATGACAGCTACCTAGCTGCCATATTCTTAAGCTTCTTCTTTTTGATCAAACTGCATGCTCTGCCAGCCTTCATTGTTTAGAAGCTCCAGCTGAGCTTCGAGCAGTGTCCGGAAACGAGTGCGATAAATCGACGCTTGTTTCTTCAATTCTTCAATTTCAAGAGCTACCTTGCGTGAACGCGTCAAGGACTCGTTAATAATCCGGTCTGCGTTCTTTTCAGCTTCTTTCAAGATCAGCTGTGCTTCTTTCTTGGCGTTGCTTCTAACTTCATCCGCTGCTTCTTGGGCAACGATGATCGTTTTGCTCAGCGAGTCTTCGATGTTCGTGAAATGATCCAGACGTTCCTGCAGGGCCACCGTTTGATTAGCTAAGTCTTTATTCTCACGAATCAATGCCTCGTAATCTTTAATGACTTGATCGAGGAATTCATTGACTTGATCTTCATCGTATCCGCGAAAAGAACGGGAAAATTCCTTATTATGTATATCTAACGGTGTTAATGGCATCAGTGCCCCTCCTTTGCGTTTTGCACAGCAATACGCACATCTATACTGAATCAGTTCGACAGAAAATTAGCAATTCCTGCATGGTTCGTGGATAATTTATCCACGTTCACGCAAACTTGCCGATCTTCACACGGATCCTACCTTTTTTCGTTACTCCTTCAACTTCAAGCACCTTGAATCTGCCGAACCCTTGCATAGAAACCATGTCGCCTTCYTTCAGCGGCTTGCTCGGATCTTCTTCTGGCTTCCAATTGACGCGGCAGCGCCCAGCTTGAATAGGAATCAACACTTTAGCTCGGCTAAGCCTAAATACATCGCTTACAATTCCGTCCATCCGCATGGAGGCAACTGATAACGTCAACTCGTCCAGGTTCACAGAGGCTAGCTCCAGTTTATCCAGTGACAGCAGCTCTGTCTGAACATGCACTCTGTGAACTTGTGACAAGTTCAAGTGCAAATAATCCGCTGCATCACGGGTAACTAAGCAATGGCAGCCACCCTCTATAACATGAATATCGCCAACCTTGTCTCGCTTCATGCCGAGTCCAAGAATGGCGCCCATGTAATCCCCATGTTCTAATGTTAAGAATTTACCGTCCCCGGATGAAACGGAGAGGACAGCCATCTCCATATCTTCTTCATCCAAAGACCGGTAGTCAGGGGCGATTAACGCCCTTCTGCGTTCCGCATCTGAATAACCACCATCGAACCGGCAGTGCACATCTGGATGCCGATTCACCAGTGAAGTCAGGATGAAAGCTTGTCTGGGATCTAGAAAATCAGTCAGCTTCACGGCGTGGTTCTGTGCTGCCCGCTCCACCCAATCCCAGGCTTTATCTACAAAGTAATGTTCGTCTGAATGAAAATGACTATAGAGTTCTCTAGACAACTTTAAAACATCCCTACTATGAAATCTAGAACAGCAACAATCCCCATAACTACGAATCGCAAAGCGATAAGGGCAACGATTGGCGACAAGTCAATGAACCCAATGCTTGGAATTATTTTGCGGAAAGGACTTAAGTACGGTTCAACTAATTTCCCCAGCAGACCTCCGACAAAACTTTCGCGTGCATTCGGGAACCAGGAAAGAACTAAGTAACCGATAATCATGAAATAATAAATTTCCATCAAAATACTAAGATAATAGTGAACGTAATCCACGTACGCATCCACCTCTGTGTTAGGATATGCGCCTATTCCTCACTCATCATCTCGGAGATGTGGCCATGAATATCAACTGTATCAGGGGTGCAAAGGAAGATATTCGGTCCCAGTTTGGATATAGACCCATTCAAAGCATATACTGTACCACTTAAAAAATCTACAATGCGTATGGCTAAATCACCGCGAACTCGCTGTAGATTGACGACCACCGCTCTTCGAGAACGAAGATGATCCGCGATGTCTTGCGTTTCTTCATACGTTCTAGGCTCGCTCAGCACGACACGCGCGTTCTTCTGTGAGTGAATGCTGACGACATTCGCCTTATTTTTATTACGCAATTCATAAGGATTGGTTTCAGGTTCTTCCGTTGTTTCCACGATTCGCTCACGCTCCACAACTTCTTCCTCTTCTTGTAATCCAAGAAAATTCATAAAACGGTTATAAACTCCCATTATAATTCCCTCCTATCCGCTTCTTCAATCCTTTATAACCTTTATGCTTCTTTTCCAACCAGAACAGTACCTAAACGCACCCATGTAGCTCCTTCTTCAATCGCCACTTCGAAATCTCCGGACATTCCCATAGATAATTCTTTGATGTCGTAGGAGAAAATCTTACTCTCATTCAACCGGTCTCTCAGTTCTCTTAACCCGCGAAACACAGGTCTTGTTGCATCGGCTTCCATCTCATAAGGCGCCATCGTCATTAAACCGGAGATATGTATGTGCTGCAGTTTGCTGACTTCTTCAGCAAATTCGAAGAAATGCTCGGGATTCATGCCGTACTTAGATTCTTCTCCAGAAATGTTTACTTGCAGCAGACAGTTGACTTTCATACCAAGCGCCGCAGCCTGCTTGTCCAATTCTTTGGCCAGCGACATCCTGTCGAGCGAATGAATGTAGGCGAATTTGCCAATCACATCCTTCACCTTATTCGTCTGCAAATGACCTATGAAATGCCATGTTCCCCTCTCATGCAGAGCCTCCCACTTAGGCTTCACATCCTGCCACCGATTCTCACCGATATGCAGCAGTCCCGCATCCAGAACACCTCGGGTCGTCTCCAAAGAAACATATTTCGTCACAGCTATCATCTTGATTTCAYTCTCATTTCGTCCTGACCGCTGACAAGCTGCGGCAATACGAGCTTCAACTTCCTCTTTGCGCGCTAGTAAACTCATATATGTAAACACCTCAATTCCAAACGTTGCTTGCTTGTTCTTCTTACCGAAGACCAATCCAAGCAACCATTCTACCTGTTGAACCGCCCTCTTTGCGATGCGAAAAGAAGTCATCTGAACGGCAACTCGTACATAACTGAGTTACTTCGATATGGGACGACAAAATTCCTGCTTGTACCAACAATTTTCGGTTCAGTTCTTGCAAATTCAGCATGTACTTGCCATTTTCTTTGCGATTGATTACGGCAAGTTGTACATCTGGCGCTGTATTCATCGCATTAAGTACAGCATACACACGTGTTGCTACGGTATCGTCCACCTCATAGCAGCAAATGCCAATAGAAGGCCCTATGGCTGCCCTTATGTCCTTTGGCTGGCTACCAAAAGTATGTGTCATTAAGGATATTGTAGCCATGGAAATGTTTAGCACAGACCCTTTCCACCCAGCATGAGAAAGACCCACGACGTGCTGAACCGGATCGTAGAAAAACAGCGGTACACAGTCTGCAAACTGGGCACATAACACGATCTCCTTCTCATTCGTAATGAAGCCGTCCTTCGCTTGAATAGCTGACTCTCTCGACGTTCTACCTATCCCTTTCTCCTGAAGGGAAACAACGGTCACCTCGTTGCCGTGCACCTGCTCTGCATAGGTAAAAGCTTCGAACGGCTGGCCGATAGCCTCAGCAAGCAGCTCACGGTTCCTGATCACGTGCTCAGGTTTATCCAGCACATGCAAACCGCAGTTCAGTGTTGAATAAGGCGCTTCACTCACTCCGCCATGTCGTGACGTAAACCCTGCCGTAAGTTCATCATATTGGTCCATCCAGCTTTCTATCGTAAAGAGTGCAGGTTGCCCCTCTTTTTCTTGTTTCACAAATGGTTCCACGATATTTCCACTCCCTTGCATTCATCTCTCTCTACTTTAGCACAAAACAAAAAGACACACGATTGTCTCTTGGCTGTTTGCGGGAAATCAGCCTACATTCGTGTGTCATACATTAGTTACGGAACTGTCTGTTGAACTCATAGACACCTTCATTTTCTTCGGTTTGACGATACGGCCGAGCATCTTCGAGCTTCACCAAGACTACGTCTGCGCCGATTTTCACAATATGTTTCCATGGTATGATGACGTCTGTACCCGTACCAAACAATCCGAAGAATCGGCTTTGGTTCGGCACGACAATCGATTCGATCCGTCCCTGCAGCAGATCCAGCTCCAGATCACTGATTTGACCGAGCTTTTTGCCGTCCACGATATTGATTACATCTTTCGTCTGGAAATCAGATATTTTCATGAGGCTTTTCACCACGAATCCATAGGATTTTAACTGATTTTGTACTAGTATATGTGCAGTGTGGGCAAAATGTCCTGAAAATCAAAAAAAGACCGTCACAGCTTGTCACAGCTGCTCCGGTCTTTATGTATAGAAATTACGATTTCACATGTTTCTGCATCTGGCAGATGGCTGATTTCTCAAGTCGCGAAACCTGTGCTTGGGAAATGCCAATCTCGTCGGCAACCTCCATCTGTGTCTTTCCTTCAAAAAAGCGCATGGAGAGAATCATCTTCTCTCTCGCATTCAGCTTGCGCATCGCTTCACGAAGCGCGATTCCTTCAATCCAGGACATGTCCTTATTTCTTTCGTCACTTATTTGATCCATGACATAGATCGGATCTCCGCCATCATGATAAATCGGTTCAAATAACGAAACCGGATCCTGAATAGCATCGAGCGCAAATACGACATCCTCTTTGGGAACATTCAGCGCCTCGGAGATCTCATAAATCGTAGGCTCGCGCGAGTTCGCATTCGTCAGGCTGTCTCTGACTTGCAGCGCTTTGTAAGCAATATCTCTTAAGGAACGAGAAACGCGAATCGGGTTATTGTCACGTAAGTAGCGGCGTATCTCACCTATAATCATCGGTACAGCATAGGTTGAGAATTTGACATTTTGGCTTAAATCAAAGTTATCAATGGCTTTCATCAGACCAATACAGCCAACTTGGAAGAGATCGTCCACATACTCTCCGCGATTGTTGAACCTCTGGATCACACTTAGAACCAATCTGAGGTTCCCATTCACCAATTTCTCTCTTGCCGATCGCTCCTGCTTGGTCTGCAAATCAGCGAACAGCTCGCGCATTTCAGCATTGGTCAGAACAGGCAGTTTGGCGGTATCAACACCACATATCTCAACTTTATTTCGGGTCACCGTGATTACCTCCCAAGGAGAAACATTAATGTTAATTATCCCCCTGAGTGAGTGATTTATTCCTGCTCTACCCGCTGCTCCGCCACTTGACAAAAGGCCTCCGACTCGCTCCCCCCTGTGACACCTGAACAATTTCGACATCGCCAGCCAAAAAATATTTTTCACAAAAAAAAGAGAGGCGGGATCGCGACCTCATCCCATGCTCTCTTTTTTCCTTACACCATCTTATTAAACTCCTTACGAAGCCTTTTAATGATTCGCTTTTCCAGCCTCGAGATGTACGACTGCGAAATGCCAAGTAGATCAGCAACGTCTTTTTGCGTTTTTTCCTCGCCATCCTGTAAACCAAAGCGCAGCTCCATGATAATTCGCTCACGCTCACTTAATTTATCCAGCGCTTTATGCAGCAGCTTACGGTCAACTTGTTCTTCAATGTTGCGGTAAATTGTATCGTTTTCTGTTCCAAGCACATCGGACAAAAGCAGCTCATTGC
>NZ_JBFTQB010000356.1:0-5964 GCF_056398785.1 Paenibacillus sp. 01T422
AAGCAATCGCGGTCGCATGCGGTTTTGCCGATGAATTTCATTTTGGTAAAATGTTTCGAGCATGGAATGAAATTTCCCCGGCGCGTTTCAGAGCTTTGCACAAATAGCCCGGTATCAGGTTGCGTAAGCATTTTTATGGTAAAATGGTGTTTAAAATAAGGATTGGTTTGGGAGAGGGGCTTATCTATGAGTGCCGAAATTGAGAAAAAATTTTTATTGCCTTCATTTCCTGTGAGTGAATTGGAAAATCAAGAAATTAAGCTAGTATCCAAGCAGTACATTTATCAAACGTATTTGGCTATTTCGAAGGATCAGGAAATTCGCGTGCGTCAGCTGGTGGATGGCTCTGGCGAGTCGAGTTATACACATACGTTCAAATCTGGTCATGGTATGGTTCGGGAAGAAATTGAGTACAACATCTCTGAAACTGTTTATAAGCAGCTGTTGGAGCACACGGGTTTGATTCCGTTAGAGAAGATTCGCACTACTGTAGAAGCTGAGGAACATTCAGGGCTTTACTTTGAAATTGATGAATATAAACAAGTGGATTTAGCGGTGGTAGAGGTAGAATTTCCAAGCATTGAAGCGGCTGAGCGATTCGAAGCACCAGCTTGGTTCGGACGTGAGCTGGGGTCAGAGGACGAATTCCGTAATAAGTCCATGTGGGTTGCCTTGCAGAAAAAGTCAGCCATAGGGGATTAAAGCACATTTGAAAGAGGGTCATCTCATTTTGGACATAAGACGATTAGGGGAGCAGGATGTGCCGAAGGTGCAAGCACTTATGGTAGATGTGGTTTCACGGCTGCCATCCACTCTGTATTCGATGGATCGTTTGGAAGGGTTATACGAAAAAGTTGAACAAAAGGGCGAGATGTACGGCGCTTATCAAGGGGATACACTCGTTGCTTATACGGTGCTCGCATTCCCTGGACTAAGCGCCAGCAATCTCGGACGTGAGTTTGGCGTGCCGGAGGCAGAATTGCCAAGAGTCGCTTCGCTGGAAGGCACCATCGTGCACGAATCGGCGAGAGGACAAGGACTGCAGCGTCATTTCCATGCCTGGAGAGAGCAACGCGCACGGGAGAAAGATATGTTGTACATATATGCTACTGTTCACCCAGACAATGTGATAAGCCGGCGAAATTTAGAGTCGGCTGGATTAACGCTGCAATTCTCCCGCCCGATGTACGGTRGTCTACCGAGACAGTGTTATGCGAAGAAGCTATTTTGAAAGAGATAACTCTCTGACCTTTTTCCATTCGCCCAGTTGCTTTTCCAAATGCTCGACTAGCGTATTGACATCGTTCAGAAACTTGTCTTTTTCGCTGGCGTCGAGCTTGGAAGCATCGTTCTGCAAATCGCTCTCACTTGGAGCTTGTACAACCGAGAGCAGTTGCTGCAGTTTAATTTGAATAGGAGCCTTTGCCATTGCCAATGCTATTGTCGCAGTCTCTGCCAGTTGAGATTGGCTGCTCGGCGAGGACAGCCCGCTTTGCTCCGCCAGAGGCATATCGATTGCCGTGCTGGCTTTTTGCGCTTTGGTTGGAGCCTTTGCGGGAGCAGGTTTAGAGCGCTCTGCGCGGTTGTTTTGAAAAACAGACCACGTTTCGACCAATTCGTTCCCCGATTTGTACAAAAGCTTCCCTTTCGTGCTCTCCGAAATATCCTTATCTTTGAACATTTTCGCGATTTTTTTCACGTCACTTACTGGCATTTCGTCTCTTGCAATAATCAAGGCAAGCGGATCGCGATGCTCGATGGCCAAATCTTTGATAGGCAGCAGCTGATCTTCTGTCAGCTTGTCCTTGCGAATTTCTGTACCGCTGACGATCAGTTTTTTGACGGCGTTGCCGAATTTTAATAGATCACACTTATTTTTGATGTAGGACTCAGGTTTGCCCAGCTTGCTGGAGAGGTATTTAATAGAAGAACTGAATTTCGCATCATTCATCAGCCTATGGAAAGCCTCGGCTTCCTCAATAGGGGAAAAGCCTTCCCGTGTCAAATTCTCCGCAATTTGCTCCAGATAGATTTCCATCTCATCCGTAACATTAGACACAATACAGGACATGGTAGGCTTTCCAAGCATTTTACTAGCTTTGTACCTGCGGTTCCCATAGATGATTTTGTAGCGGTTGTTTGCCGTCGTTCTGACTTTAATCGGAGAAAGCAAACCAATTTCCTCAATACTTTTCATGAGTTCTTGAAGCGCTTCTTCGTCGAATTGATATCTGGGCTGGTCCGTGTCTTCATCAATTAACGCGATAGGAATTTCAATAATATCCATAACATATCTCCAATCATTCAGATTTCATCTAAAGCGCGACATTGCGTTGTTTAAACTCCGTAGGGGTTAACCCGGTAACTGCTTTGAAATTTCTGCAAAAATAATGAATGCTGGAATACCCTAATTTCATCGCAACGGCTTCAATGGTAGGTTCGTGCAGCAAAAGCAGCTGTGCTTGTTTCACTCTTTCCAGAACCAGATAATGCTTAGGGGCATAGCCAGTTGCTTCGCGGAACAGCTCTGCGAAGTAGGTGGGATGGTAGCCGCTTATTGCCGCAAGCTCAGGCGTTGACCAGTTGCGGGATGCATCTTGCTGAATCGCCTCAATGGATGCCGCGATTTTGCTGTGCTCGGTTGCTGCGCGAAAACGTTTGTCCATTTGGTAGCGTAACAAGGATGTAAGAATTTGAATGAGATAACCGCGAGCAATCGAACCATAACCAGGTTCCTGATGGACGAATTCCTTGGCGATCCGCGCAAACAGGCCTTCCAACTGTGTAAACTCGTAGAAATGCCACATATCCACATCTCCGTGACCCTCCACATGAACGGTATAAGTTTTGGCAGGTCTTACTAGCTGTTCTCTCGTATGTAAAATGATTGTCGGTTCTGGATGAATGGCTTCGGTTGAGACGGAGTCCCAGCGGAAATGGATGCTGCCCAGTAGCGAGGGACCGTCGGAAGAAATGGCCAATCGATGCGGCGTGTCTGAGCCATAGAACAGGCAATTCCCCGGCAGCAAATTCAGGGATTTCCCTGCGAATTCAAAACTGGCAGAACCAGATACCAAGAGGATGAGCTGGCAATCAGGAATCGTGCGTGGCCCCCAAAAAGTACCTGCTGGAGCTTGGAAATAATTACTGAAGTTGACCGTAGGACGCAGATTTCCGAGTGATCCGAGATGAGTCTTCATTGGACATCCCCCCACAAGGGTGTGACTTGCCTCTATTGTTTCACACTATCTGTGAAAAGTGCAAGACCTATTAAGGTTGTAAAACCCTTTTCTACATMCTTATTTTGGAAGCCATCCAATTCGAATAAAAAGATTGATCTACCGGTTCGCAGATGGAATAATAGAGGGGAGATGTCGAATTATGACGTTTAAAGTTTAAGGATGACGGGAGTAGAGTCTCATGAAAACGATGCAATACACGATAATAGCTCTAGTTTTCGTCATATTGGTCTCATCCTCTGAATTTGTTCTCGGTAAGTATAAAACCTCTTTATTTAATGAGCTTAGAATGACTGAACAGTCGCAATTATCCTCGCGGGCATTGGTCTTGCAATCGGTGATTGACCGTAATTTTAATTTAATGGTCAGTCTAGAAGCCTATGTAAGTTCTAATTATTTGCAAAATAAAGACGATCAAGAAGTTTTGAATTACATTGCTTCTCTGTATCTTGGCGCTCAAGCTTCTACACTGAATCTAATTATCGCCCCCAAAGGGATTGTGACGGCCGTTTTTCCGCTTAAAGGCAATGAAAGCATAAAGAATTGGGATTTGTTGAACGACCCTCGCATGAACGTGCAACAGCAAATTTTGCACGGGCTGCAAACGAAGAAGATGACCATGGATGGTCCGTTTAAGCTGCTGCAGGGAATGAACGGGTTAGTTGCACGCAAAGCGATTTATCAAAATGGAGAGTTCTGGGGATTCGTATCGGTTGGAGTCGATGTGGATCAATTGCTTGCTGAAGCGGGCATGAAGAGTGGAGATCCAAGAAATGATCGACTTGCGATCCGCAATCCGGGTCAACCTGCCTTTTTTGGCGATGATTCCGTTTTCCAAACGAAACACACGAAGGCCATCATTGAGCTTGCAGATAATAACTGGGAGCTGGGTGCGCTTCCTCCGGACAGTGCGGTAGAGAATATCAATCAGCAGATTGTAGTGACGCGAGCCTCGTTCATTACGATACTGGTCCTAGGTCTGCTCTTCTTCCTTTATATGTTTAGGCAGCGGGACAATTTAAGCAAAGCTGTGAATGATCGCACGCAAGAATTACAGCTCGCCAATGAAGATTTGACGGCGGTGAATGAGGAGCTGATAGCCGGGCAGCAGGAGCTGAAGGATTCGACCAAGAGACTGCTGGAATCGGAACAAATGCTTTCTTACCTGGCTTACCATGATGTGCTGACMGGGATTCATAATCGTGCGTATTTTCAAATGGTTTTGAAGGAACAGATCGTCTATAACGAAATCAATCATACTTCGCTGGCGGTGCTGTTTTTTGACTTGGATAATTTTAAAATGGTCAATGATTCACATGGTCATCATATGGGCGATCTGATGCTGCGTGAGGTTGTCAACCGGATTCAGCAATCTGATCTTCCTTTCCATACATTCGCTAGATTCGGGGGGGATGAGTTCGCGATCCTGCTCGAGGATTGTCCGGATGAACAGGACATTCAGCGCTTCTGCGAGCAATTGATCGAGATCTTGAAGCCTGCGTGCCTGATCTCCAGTCGTGCTTTTTTCATCAGTGCAAGCATAGGGATTGTGCAATATCCTTACGGTGGATTGACATGGGAATCGCTGCTTAAAAATGCGGATATCGCGATGTATATGGCTAAAAAAGAGAGCGGCAGCTCCTACAGCTTCTTCGATAAGCAAATGGCGATGAATTCTGTATCAAAGCTTGAAATGGGTAACCACCTTCGTCAGTCCATGGACCGAAACGAACTTGAGCTTGTTTATCAGCCGCAGGTCGATTGCCAACTAGGTAAAGTCATTGGCGTTGAAGCCTTGCTGCGCTGGAATCACACAACGAAGGGGCACATTACTCCTTCGGAATTTATTCCAATTGCTGAAGAAATGGGTTTCATTGTTGCCATCGGGGAGTGGGTGATGCGGGGAGCCTGCTTGCAGATGAAGGCTTGGCACGACATTCTGAAAGAACCGTTGACGATATCCGTTAATCTCTCGGTTAAGCAGCTGAACGATGAGCGGTTTGTCGATAAAGTGATTCAAATTTTAGAGGATACAGGCCTTGAAGCCAAGTATTTGGAAATTGAAATCACTGAAAATGTCGCGATGCGGGATGAGCAGCTGGAGGCTCTTGGCCGTTTGCGCAAGTTAGGAATTGCGATATCCGTCGACGACTTCGGTACTCATTATTCTTCACTCAGCTATTTAAAAAGGTTTCCCGTCACCAAAATCAAGCTGGACCAATCGTTTGTCCGCGGCGTACAAACGGATGACAAGGATCGGGCTATGATCAAAGCGATCATATCTGTGGCCAAATCATTCCAACTGCAAATCATTGCTGAAGGCGTTGAAACGGAAGAACAGGCTAGATTCTTGGTTGCCAATGGCTGCAGCCAAATTCAAGGTTACTACTTCTTTAAACCTATGTCGGCTGATCAGACGCAGGGCATACTCCAAGAGAGCTTGCAACCGAAGCTCGGCTTTATGAGAACAACCATCTAAACGAAAAGAGGCCGCCCCAAGTAGAACAATCTACTTTCGGGGCAGCCTCGTTTTTTATAGCGGGACAATTTGTTTTTGTTTGTTTTTGAAATAAACCCAATGTTTGAAGCCGATTTCTTTCAGCGTTTTGCTGACATCTTCCCAATCTTCCCCAACGCGGCTTGGGATATGCGCATCAGAGCCGAATGTAACTTCAACGCCATAGTGAAGGGCTTGCTCTAACATTGCATGCGATGGGTACCAACC